>JBEEJO010000028.1:0-9796 GCA_041169145.1 Candidatus Parcubacteria bacterium
CCGCCTGTGCGCTACGGAAACAGCTGCTTCCCTTCTTTGTCGTATAAAAGTATCGCTTTTGTGGGGCACGATTGCGCGGCGAGCATGAGCGTATCGTCGTCCGCCGCATTCACGCCGTCCGGCTTGACCACGATTGCCTTATTTTCACCGTCGAGTTCGAACGTGGCGCCGGCCACGGCGATACACGATGCCGCCCCGATACAGAGATCCCGATCAACGACGATCTTCGCGATCTTCGAATCGGTCCGATTACGAGAATATTCCTGAATGTTTGCCATAGAAAAACTTACGATTCCACGACGACCTTTCGTACTCCGGGAACTTCGCTCTTTAGGAGCCCTCCCAGCATCTTATTATACGTCAGATCGGCGAGCGAGCAACCCACGCACGCTCCCATGATCCTCAAAGTCACCGTCCCTTTCTCGAAACCCAAAAACTGCATATCGCCGCCATGCATCTGGATGTAAGGCCGGACCTTGTCCAAAATGGCGATAACGCGCTTCTCCGTTGCGGCTTTATTTGGCATCGGGTCCGAAATATTTTTCCCGGTAGAACCGGATAAGCTCTTCCACGACGGGAAGGCACTCCGGGTACCCGATGCCGACCTTTGTCCGTTTTTGCACGGCATCGAGCGTCGTTGCGCCTTCCAGCACGGCTTCTTCAATGTCCGCTTCGGTCACTTTCGTATTCGGGTCAACGATTTTCGTTCCTTCGACCACGATACGGCTGGTCTGCCCGGTCTTCTTGAACCAATCATTCAGTGCCGCGCGGAGCGCCTTGTCGCCGAGGACCGAACAGTGGATCTTCCGATCGGGCAGTCCGCCCAAGCGACCCATGATATCCTGCGGCCGCACCTTCATCGCTTCGTCGATCTTCATGCCGCCGCGCTCGGTGATCATCACCGAAAGCATCGATGTGGCCGCGATGGCGCTTGCGCATCCGAACGTGCGCCATTTGAATTCCTTGATCCGGTCGGTTTTCGCATCGATGTTCAGCCACACGCGCATCACATCGCCGCAGGCCGGCGAGCCCACAATGCCCTCGGCATCGAATGACGTGCCGTCGGGAAGTTTCCATAACAAGTTCTGCGGTTTGAAAAAATGGCTTTTTACGATATCGGTATAGGCCCAACTCTCGCCGGCGTTCTTGTTCACCACGTCGGGTCGTGTTCTGCGCTTTGTGGATGTTGATGATTTTGTTTTTGTTGGCATGGTAGTATCTCCGGTTATTTTTTCTTGCGGAGGAAGTGCGGTGTCTGGCCGCCGATGAACGCCTTTGGCTGGGCTGTCACGGCGTTATGGTCCATGCTGAGCTCAAGCGGCGACACGCGCCGCAAGATCTTCACGATGCCGGGCAATTCGCGAAGCACGTAGTCGATGTCGGCTTCGGTCGTTCCTTTGCCGAGCGTGAACCGGATGCTGCCGTGGATGAATTCGTAGGGCCGCCCGAGCGCCATCAGTACATAGGAGGGCTCCAAACTCTCGGAATTGCAGGCCGAACCGGTGTTGACCAGAATACCGCTCTCATCGAGATATAAGAGCATCGCCTCGCCTTCGATATCCAGGATGGAAACGTTCAGGAAATTCGGTAGGCGCCGCGTCGGGTGGCCGTTCAAAACGACCTTCGGGATGCGAGCGAAAATACCCTGCTCGAGCTTGTCGCGGAGCTTCGCGATCCGGGCGGATTCGCGTTCGCGCTCCGCTTGCGCGATAGCCATCGCCTCGCCGAAACCGACAATGCCCGGCACGTTCTCCGTGCCCGAACGCAACCGCCCCTGCTGGCCGCCTCCGAATATGATGGGGACGATCTTTACCCCGCGGCGCACATAGAGCCCGCCCACGCCTTTCGGCCCGTGAAGCTTATGCGCGGAAAGCGTCATGAGGTCAACACCGAGCGAGTCGACCTGGAGGTCTTGGTAGAGCGCAGCCTGGCTCGCATCGGTATGGAAGTACGGTGTGGAACGCTGGTGCGCGTCCCGAAACGCCTTAATGACGGCGCCGAGTTCCGCAATGGGCTGGAGCGAACCGGTCTCGCTGTCTGCCGACGTTATGGAAACCAGGACTATCCGCTCATTAAGCACGCGCTCAAGATCCTCCGGGCGCACTAAGCCATCGGTGCCGACCGGCAGCTCTACGATCGTGAATCCCTCTTTTGCCAACGCCTGCGTTACGGCGAGTATTCCCTTGTGTTCAACGTTCGATACGATGATCGTATCGCCCGCGTCTTTGTTCGCCCGCGCGATTCCCTGAAGCGCGATGTTATCCGACTCGGTCGCGGAACCGGTAAAGACAAACTCGCTGGCACGGCAACCGAGCGCCGCTTCTATTTTCTTCGTGGCATCGGCGATCGCGTATCTCGCATCCCGCCCGAGCCCGTAAAGATTCGCCGGATTGCCGAACCCTTCCGCGAAGTGCGGCTTCATCGCCGCAAAAACTCGCGGGTCGAGCGGCGTCGTAGCCGCATAATCGAAATAGACCATCTTTTTCTTCATAGAGGTACTGCGCGGTGGTATTTGCGCATAGGCAAAGTATATCGGATACCAACTACCCGAACAAATTCACGAGCGGTCCTGAGGCTGGTTGACGTTATAGCACCGGGCGTGTATAAAAAATCGCAGTGGGAGGCACAATGGACCCATTCCAGCCGGTCGTGTGGCAGTTTCAGCAGCTTGCGGGCATCGTCGCGCAAGCCCTGAGCGACGGACGGCAATGGATGAGCGTGCATCGGTTGGAGTGGTGCATACTCTGCCTATGTCTGCTCATCATCGCGACTTGTCGGGACAACAGCGATGAAGAAGGCGACCATGGCATACTGAAGCCCTAACCGAGACAGGATGAAACGGCGCTGACCCGCACGGGCCGGCGCCGCTCCTTTTTTCACGACAAAGAGTGATATCTAGGAATGCGCAATGTCGCGCCTGTTTCCCATGGATGGAGGAATACCTTTCCTCCCGACCGCTCATTTCAGTTCAAATCCTCTACACACCTAACCGTTCGGTGCGCGGGATCGTGGAGGATGTGAGAACTAAGGTTGCACGAACGTCACGGACACCAGCACGGCATCGATCTCTTCCTGGGTAAAGCCCTTGGAAAATATTATATCCGCCATCCACTCGCCAGTTGCTTTATTGAAAAAACTGACTATTACATCTTCTTTTCCTGGCTTGCCTTGTTGAAATCCAACTCCCTGAGCAGTCGTAATATCGTAAAACGCATTATTGGCCGCATAAATAACATTCCCGAACTTCGCTTGCAAGTTCGCTCGCAGAATCAATTCTTGAGCAGAAGAAAGACCAGGGATATCCTGCGACGGTACGGCGTAAAATGCCCCTCTTAGGTAAGCGTAATCTGTTTGTGCGCCAATTATTGTTTTAAGCATTTCATAACCCCTTTTTAAATCGTCACGCGCTTTGAGCGGTGTGCCTATCGCCAACACTTCACCATCGTTATATCTGATAGCAACCATATCGCCGAGCGTCGAGCTTGCCTTTGTGCGCATAACGTCTTTTATGCTCATTGATCTAGGGGCTCCGAACGATATTCCAAAATATTCGTAGCGTTTGCTGAGTGATATATCCTTGCCAGTACTGAGAGTGTGCACGGTCGGTGCGATATAGAGCTCGGGTTTCGTGCTCGACGGATATTCGCTCACCAGCTCTGCTACGGTCGGAATGTCCGCGGGTGTCAGCGCTTCCGACTCGGTGCCTGGTTGTGTGCTGGTCGCTTCTGTCTGAGTTCCAGTCCCATTTTTCACGTCCGCGCGTATCTGGCCCGCCAAGAGGTAGAAACCGCCAATGGTCATCAAAAGCAGAATGCCGACGGTTGCCCATATCACCTTCCGATCCCGAGCTTGTTTCGGCATCGCTGCGTCCAAGCCGTCCGTCAACCAGCGTCGTACGAGTGGCGGCAAGATGAATATCCCGACGATCACTCCGATAACCCCCGACGCAGGAACCTTTGTTGATGATGCAAATGAGAGAAGGTTTAACACAACTGGAACCAAACCGATCCAATACCCGATTTTGAAGAAGTCTTTTTGCTCGATAAGAGTTCTTTTTTGGACATATCGACAACCCCATTGATAACCAAGCAGGCTTGTGACAATGGCAGTCAAGTAGAAAAGGATGCCGAGAATGGCGAAGTAGGAACCTCCTCCCGAGACGCCCTCATCAAGGAGATCCTTGAAATGGCTAGGATTAGAAACAACCATCGAGGCACCGAAAATGGCCATAATGGACAAAAGTGCCAAGTAGGTCACGCCACCAATAATGCCGCCGCGCAGAAGAATATTAATGACAACCCATGCCGCGTCGTGCTTTTTCTCTTGCCATAGCGATTGAGATTCAGCCACTTTCTTAACCTGAGGATTGGCCGGAGCAACGGGAATGTTAGGAATAGAACCTATTTGCGAATTTACAACCGGAAAAGCGCTCGCGATATCCTCATCTTTCCAGTTTGCTGACTTAAGTTCGTTCGCAATGTTCTCCGGCGAGATACCAGCCGCAATCCGCTGCTTAATATAGGCAAGTAGTTCGGGGTTCACGACATCATTATACCATTTCAGCGAAAATCAGAAACAGCAGACTAAATCTACACACCTAACCGTTCGCTGCGCGGGATCGTGGACGATGTGAGAACCCGTTTCGGTTAAGAAAGATCAAGGCCGCACCCGCTAGGGCACGGCCCGAATCGAACGTCGCGGTCACACGACCGCCAGTTCTTCGCGGAGGATGAGGATCTGCTCTTCGCCGCTCGATGCTTCGAGCTCACGGCGCAGAGCGCGGAAGTAGCGTGTGGTCGAACGCGACCTGGCGGCAAGAACGGTCATTCGTCTATGAGTGTTGGTCTCGAATTCTTGCGCTCTGAGACCAATACCCCGAACAGGCGAGGTGTCCACCGTTGCACCGCCAAAGCTGCGAGCCAACAGCACGAAGAGAATATCCTCATCGTCTTCGTTGAAGATCGTCTCCTTCGTACCATCCTCTCTCATCAAGAACATGGGGAAGAGGACGGTGAACTGCCACACTCTCCCACCTCGACTTCCGAACGAGACCAAGTTCAGAGGCGTGACGGCAATGCGTTCGAGCTTTGCCGTATCAAGGTCGCGGATTCGTGCCATGACGAACCCCTGTCTTCTGCTCTCCAACGATGTGGAATCGCACGCCGCCCCTCTTTAGGGCATCGACCGCCCGCTGCGTGATGACCATGCGGGCGCTGGGAAGGCCATAGTAGCGCTCATCCGCTTCTCTGAAGATACGGATGGCGGCAAGCCGGTCCTCTCTCGAATCAAATTCGACCAGGATGCTCATGTCTTATCCTCCTTTTCGGTTGTCCAAACAGCTGGTTGCATCCTAGGCCGAACGTAATTGGTGGTCAAGTGATAACAGACCAAAGCCATGCGAACCAAAAATCCCATCGTTATTATCACGAGAGGTCAATTGTAGTCTGCGCGGGGTCGTGCATGTCCCTCAGCATACGGTGGGACGATGCGTGCTCATCCGAAACCGGGAAGCGGGGGGGTGAGAACTGGAATTATCCGCCCTCAACCGTTGTTTCGCTTGCGTTATACCAACTCCTTACAAATTCACCGCGATAAACCATATTATGCCGTCAACGGCTTGCAACACGGAAACCATCGCAATGATTATCGAGAAACGATTGATGAATAATTTCTTTTGTATAGAAACGCTAGGGAACTCTGCTTTCAAGGCGTTCCAGACTTCTCCACGTGCAAAAATGTGTATTTCGGACTTTGACCCTTTGGTTCTAATGCCCAGCGGGTACAATCCAGCATAATGGACTTCCTCCTTGACGTTGCCGAATGTTTGTCCAATGAGAATCCGATAAACAACAAACGCATCGATGTCTTCGGGAGTAATAGCAATACTGTCGCCCTGATTATTCTCTAGTTTTATGCCTCCAGCACTTATCCAGATAGTCTTATAGCTGTTGATCCGAAAGAAGATGAATACTCCAATTGCGGGGATAACACTAAAAGCAACATACCCCACCACCGAGGACATCCCGCTGAAAAATGAAACTACTTGAGTGATGAACCCAAAGGTCTGGTATGGCCAGATAAAGAGCGGTATAAGCAGAAGACATGCCGATGGGATTATCCCGACAATTACAACAAATACGTATAGCTGAAAATCCTCGGCTGTACAAAGGGAAAATATCCTCATAAGTCTATTCTACATCATCTAGATTCCGCGCGGGCGGCCGGATGTTTCACTACTCACTCCCCCGCCATCGGCGGGGTCGCTCCGTTTTCAGAACCCACGGTTCTGAATCCGCTCCGCTCACTCCTACACGGGAGGAATACCTTTCCTCCCGACCCCTCCTTTCAGTTCAAATCCGGCCAGCCCGAAAACAAAACGAGACGACACGCGGTCATCTCGCTTTGTTTCTGCGCGGGCGGCCGGATTTGAACCGGTGATCTTCTCCGTGACAGGGAGACGTGTTAACCAGGCTACACTACGCCCGCAGTGCCCCAAAAGATTACGACAATCGAATGCTTTTTTCAACTGTCGAGGGAAATACGCATCGATCTCACTGTCCGCTTTCGACAATACAGCCGAGCACGATGGCCGCACAAACCGTAAGCACAAGACCGACCCATTGATGGATGCGCAAACGCTCTTTATTGAAGAACACGCCGAGTGCCGCGGCGAGCGCGATATAGCTCTCGCTGATGCCGGTTGCGATGGCGATGGGGATGAAGAGCGTCGCAGCCGCATACGCAAGCCAAGCGCCGTTGTCCAGGATGCCGACGGCGAGAATGAACCGCTTATGCAGGCGCCAATCGCGCGCCACTTCGCGCATCCGCTTCTGCGATATCAGAAACGCCACGCAGACCAACGCCGTGAAAAGGCTCGTGAACCAATTGATCATGATGGGATCGGTCTCGCGCGCGCCGATGCCGAACAAGAAGTTCGTGACGCCCATCCCGATCGTGGCAAAAAGGGCCAAGAGCGCGCCGCGCTCAAGGTGGATATTCCGGAAATGGCGGAACGACCGCGTAGCGACCAGGAATATGCCGACCATCAGCACTCCAATAAGCACGACCTGACGCGCAGCGAGGAATTCCCGCGCGACGAACGTGGCAAGGAGCGCGGTGATGGGAACTTCAAGCGCGTATATCGGCTCGACGATGGATATCTTTCCCACGCGAAGCGCTTCGAAATCAAGCAGTGCCGCGAGGGTTATCGTAACGCTCGGTATAAGCAGGAATGCCGCCATCCCGGGATTCATCCATAGCTTGGGCAATGTGCCCCACACGAATGGCAAGAGCCCGACCACCGCAACAAGGTCGATAAAAAGCAGCGCTATCCAGTCGCCGAATTTTCGGGTGCTCCGCTGGATCAAGAAATCGCCGAACCCCCAGCACACGAGTGCACCGAATGCGAAAAGGACTCCCATGATCTTATCGCTCCGCGAGAAGGGCTATGAAGCCCTTTTCGTCCAGGACAGTCACGCCAAGCTGCCGGGCTTTCTCAAGCTTTGAACCTGGTTCCGCGCCAGCAACGACGTACGACGTCTTTTTGCTGACGGATTCCGAAATATCCCCGCCCCGCGCGCGTATCCGCGCTTTTGCCTCATCGCGCGACATTCCTTCAAGCGTTCCGGTCAGCACGAACGTTCTTCCCTCGAGCTTTTTGCCATGCGCGCTTCGCGCCTCCGTTCCTATTTCGATACCGACATGGGCGAGCTTCTCCAAAAGCCGGATGTTCCGCTCTTCACGGAACCAATCATAGATACTCTGCGCAACTTTCGGCCCGATATCCGGAAATTCTTGCAACTGTTCAAGCGAGAGATCGCTGAAAAAGCGGGCAATATCGTTTACGTTCACGTGCTTTCCTTTCGCCGGGAATCCTTTTGCAAGCACAAGAGCGGTCTCCTCGCCCACATGGAGGATGCCAAGCGCATAGAGAAAGCGCGACAGCGTCGTTCTGTTTTTCTCCGCGATCTCTTGGACGATGTTCTCGGCCGATCTCTCCCCGAACCGTTCAAGCACGGCGATATCCCCCGCCTTGAGCTCAAAGATGTCCGCCGCATCGGAAATGAGCCCTTCGTCCAAAAAACGGTCGATGATCTTCGGGCCGAGACCGTCCAAGTTGAACGCGCCGCGGGAAACGAAATGGTACAGCTGTTCGCGATGCTTCGCGCCGCAGTTCTTCGAAGAGCACCGATAGGCGACGCCATCGCGAACGACCCGCGAACCATCCACCGGACATCGCTCCGGCATAGTGAACTTCTTTTCCTTTCCGGTACGAAGCTTTTCGAGCACGCCCGTTACCTGCGGAATGACGTCTCCCGCCCGCGAAACAAGAACGGTATCGCCGATCCTCAATCCGAGACGCTCGATCTCGTCCGCGTTATGCAGCGTCGCATGCGTGATGGTCACGCCACCGACGGTCACTGGCCGCATCACCGCAACGGGCGTGAGCACGCCCGTCCGTCCCACCTGCACCTTGATATCCAGAACAACGGTCGTCGCTTCTTTCGGCGAAAATTTGTACGCTATCCCTCCGCGAGGCGCTTTGCCGATGATGCCCGCGCGGTAGTAGGTGCGACTGTCGTTCGCGGTCACGACAATACCATCTATCTCGAATGGGATCTTCTCGCGCTTGTTCTTCACTTCTTCATGGAAGGAGAATACGGCCTGCAGGTCCTTCGCCGTGCGGGCGAATTCGTTCGTTTTGAATCCCCACGAACGGAGCGCCCGATATTCCTCGTCGCGCGTCGGAAAACGCGTGAAGTGTTCGCGGTCGTCATCTCCCGCCGCGGGTATGCTCCACGCATGGAAATCCAGCCTGCGGCTTGCCGCGATCTTCGGATCAAGCTGCCGAATGGACCCTGCCGCAACGTTCCGCGGATTGGCATAGGGCTTGCCGCCCAGCGTCTCCTGTTTACGATTGATGCGCGCGAATTCTTTCTTGGTGAGCACCGCTTCCCCGCGGACAATAAGTTCGTCCGGCCAATCGCTGCCATGAAGTTTGAGCGGTATCGCTTCAATGGTCCGCACGTTCTGCGTGACATCCTCTCCGATCTCCCCGTCCCCGCGCGTCGCACCGACCGCAAGGATACCGTTCCGATATACAAGCTCTATCGCGAGTCCGTCCATTTTCAGATCGCAAAAGAACGGCCCGTGGACTTCCGTTCCGAGATAGTTCCCCAACCGTTCGAGCCACGCACGCACATCGCCCTCCGAGAACGCATCGTTCAACGAATTCATCCGTACGACGCGCCCGCGAACTTCATGCCGGATCTTTTTGAACTGCGCGAGCGGCTTTCCGGCAACGCGCTGCGTGGGCGAATCCGGCGTCACGAGGTCCGGATGCTCCGCCTCGAGGTCGAACAATTCTTTCTTCAGGGAATCAAGCGCCTCATCCGAAATGAGCTGGCGATCCTCCACATGATACGCATACCGATACCGGTCGATCTCCGCTTTGAGCTTCCCAATGCGGTGCTGTGCTTCATGCTTGGTCATACGGCATTGTTCTCCTTACGGATTCACCGGCATGATCCGCGACATAGAATTGTTCATCTCGTCAGCCTCTACGACGCCATTGAGATCGTCCACCCTGAATAGGATCGTGTATTGGGGCGGTTGAGCGTCCAGAACCTCAGATGCACCAACATCGCATGCGGGTTCCGGAATGGTCGGCCCGCGCTCAAAGAAATCGCCGGAATTCAGGGCTGGGATGACTATCGAGCAGATCGTTGTCCCATCCTGATAGATAGAAAGGTGGGATGGCGGCGAAGCAGCCAGGCCCTGATTTTGCAGGCGATAT
>JBEEJO010000029.1:0-9703 GCA_041169145.1 Candidatus Parcubacteria bacterium
TGTTTTGAGGGGGTGTTCCAGTTCTATGTCGATACGTTCGGGGCCGAGCCAATCGTGATCCCGCATCGCTTTAAGGATCATCTCTTTCGTCACCGAGCCGTACACGGCCCCCGTTTCATCCGTTCGAACGGGAAATTCCAAGCGTTTGGTCGCCAATGTGTCCCGCAAAGATGCAAGCCGCTTCAGGGCTTCCGCATCATGATGCTCGAGCTGGGCTTTTGCCGTCGCAAGGCGGACAAGATTGCCCGGCGTTGCCGGCTCGACGATCTTCCGCGGAAGGAGGTAGTTCTTCCCGAATCCCTCGGCGACGTCTTTCACCTCGTATTTTTTTCCGATGCCACGGATGTCTTGAAGCAATATTACTCTCATATTATGTGAATGATCGTTGGAACGAACGTTCCTTCCGGGATTTACGGCGTGAAACGGAACATGACGACGCTTTTATTGATCGCATCGCGCATCATGCTGAGCGCTTTCGTGAGTTGAACGTCGTTCTCGGATGCGATATCGCTGTCCGACGGAATGACCTCGATATCCGGCGCGAGGCCGTCTCCTTCCAGTATTTTCCCCGAAGGAAGGACCCAATGCGCGATGGTCAATTTAAGCGACGAACCATCGTGCAGGTCAACGATCTGTTGCACCGTTCCCTTGCCGAAGGTCGTTTCGCCGACAAGCTGGATCTTGCGGTTGTCGCGGAGCGAGCCCGCGAGGATCTCCGATGCCGAAGCCGAGCCCTCGTTCACGAGGATGACGACCGGGAAGTCCTTCAGCGCGCCGTTGCCGTTCGCGCGGAGCTCATCGGTTATTCCCTGACGTGATTCTTCCTTTACGACAAGCGTCCCGCGCGGCAGGAACCAGCCGGCGATATCAACGGCAACGTCAAGATATCCTCCGGGATTGTTGCGAAGGTCCAATATCATGCCCTGCGCGCCGCCGAGAAGCGTGGTGAACATCGCCTTGCGGAACAGGTCCGATGCGTTCGCGTTGAAACTATGGAGTTTGATATAAGCGATATTTCCGTCGCGCAGTTCGGCATCAAGCGTCGGAGCGACGATGGTATCGCGAGTAATGGAAAACTTCCGGGGGATGTCCCATCCTTTCCGCAAAATGGTCAGCACCACATCCGTTCCCTTCGGTCCGCGGATCATCCGTACCGCATCGTCAACGGATATACCGTCCGTTGAGGAGGCATTCACCAAGAGAATGGCATCTCCGGACAGAAGACCTGCGCGTTCCGCAGGCGTACCCGCAAGCGGTGCGATGACGACCAGCTGATCTTCCCGCTTGCCGATCTCCGCTCCGATGCCGCCGAAATTCCCCTGGACGTCTTCCTCGAACTTTTTACTCTCATCGGGATCAAAGAACTCCGAGTACGGATCATGCAAGGCGCCGACCAGCCCTCGGATCGCCCCGTTGACGCGTTCCTGCGCGCCGACGGATGATGCGTTCAGGTGATGGGCATCGATGGCGTCCCAAGTTTCCCAGAACGGGCCGAAGTCGATACGGGACGCGTTACCCTGGGGATCCACGCCTGTGACCCCCTGGATAATGAGCGTTTGCGGCCGCTCCGTGCCGGTTCGGTAACCGAAAAGCACGCCTCCGACGAATACGACGGAGATCAAACCAAGCGCCAGAACGCTAAGAGCTATTTTCTTACCCATGAACCGGAATGATAGTATTCTACCCGATAGCCTTGCATGGGGCAACGGTCGGTGCGTTTGCGGCATCCTCTATTCATCCCGTAGAATACCCCTATGGGACGACCAACGTATCTCGAGATCATCCGCGAACGCGGGAAGCGCTCGCGGATATATCGCAAGTATCAGCTCGTTGGCCTGGAGATCGCGGAGTTGCTGCGCGATCCCGCCCATACGGCGCTTTATATCAAGCTGGCAAAAGACCGGAATGCGAATGAACTGCGAGAGCTGGCGCGTTCCGTTGCCAATAGGAAAAAGGTGCGCAACCGTGGGGCATATTTCATGTATCTCCTTTCCTCGTCGTCTCCCCATACGCCGGCGCGTCCTGTGCAACGCACGCGACGGAAAAAGCCGCAATGACCATGGAACACATCTACACTACCCGTAACCGAGATGAGGAAAAATTCCTGCGCGCGAAAACCCGCTTGGTCACGTTCGGCGCACGAGGCGGGCTCTGCGCCGGAACCGTGACGCTTTCGCAAAAGGAGATCGACGCGCTCATTCGCCGCATGCGGAAGATCATGCGCGAGGCGAACGGCGTTGGGCTTTCCGCGAACCAGATCGGGCTTCCGCTCCGGCTCTTCGTGGCGTCCGTGCCGTCAGGACAGGGCGAAACGCGGTTCTATGCCGTGTTCAATCCCGTGCTGGAAAGAACGAGTGGCGCAAGCGTTCAGCTTGAAGAGGGGTGCCTGAGCATTCCCGACACGTACGGCGATGTGCCGCGCGCCGACATCGTCGTTCTTCGCGGCCTGGATAAACGGGGTAAACCGCTGAAGATCAAGGCATGGGGACTCCTCGCGAGGGTTTTCCAACACGAGGTCGATCATCTCGAAGGCAAACTCTTTGTCGACCGGACGACCGGCACGAGGACCATGGTTCGCATCGGCCAATAATCGATATCCCTCATGTCCGACTCCCTACGCTATGTCCTGTTCGGAACACCCGAGTTCGCCGCTATCGTTCTGCGGCATGTGCTTGATGCGGGATTCGTCCCCTTCGCGGTCGTTTGCAATCCCGATCGACCGCAGGGAAGGAAGAAGGTCGTCACTCCCCCGCCGGTCAAAGCGCTGGTTCTGCAGCGCGGAATATCGACGATAGACGTAGTACAGCCGGAGCGATTGGATGAGGATTTCGTATCCCGCATTTCGCAGTTCAAGCCGGAATTCTTCGTCGTTGCGGCATATGCGAAGATCATCCCGCGATCCGTCCTTTCCATTCCCTCCCGGGGCGTGATCGGCGTGCATCCGTCGCTCCTCCCCCGCCTGCGGGGCGCCTCGCCCATCCAATCGGCGATCCTTACGGGCGAAAGCACGACCGGCGTTTCGCTGTATGCAATGGACGCTGAGATGGACCACGGACCGATATTCGCGGCGGAAAGCCTTGCGGACTACGATGTGGACCGCGATACGACCGCAACCTTGCTCCCCCGACTTGCGGATCTCGGCGGACGGATGCTCGTTGAGCTGCTCTCATCGCTGGAACGCGGCACGGCAAAGGCCATCCCGCAGGACCACGCGAACGCGACGTTCACGAAAAAATTCACCACGGACGATGCGTATATCCCCGCCGAAGAGCTTGCGCAAGCCGAACGCGGTGGCGTGCCAGAACTGGCACGAACTATTCACCGAAAGATCCGCGCGTTCGATCCGGAACCCGGAGCGTGGACCTTTATGGACGGCAAGCGTACAAAACTCCTCGGTGCAAGGATCGATACGGATCACATCGTGCTCACGAAGCTACAGCGGGAAGGCGGAATGCCTCACGTCGTGTAGAGCGGATCCGTCCGCGGTCTTTCGTTTAGATATCCTTTTCCAGCTCCCACACCTCCTCGCCGATATAGCGCTTCACTGTTTCCATATCCTGCAGGATCTTCTGTTCGCGTTCTTTTTCTTCCGCCGGCAGTTCGCCGGAGCTTTTCAGTCGTTCTATCGCGGCGAATTCCGCTTCCAGGTCGCGCCTCAAGAGTGCGAAGCCCCGCCGAATGGATTCCTCCGCCCTGCGCGTTTCGGCGAGTAGTTTTTCGCGCTTCACGCGGATAGCCTTGCGATAGTACAAAGCGAGCCACACCTGAACAAAGAGCGCGAGCGCAAGCACAATAGCGGCGACCAGATAGATCAACTCATAGCTCATCCGCGATGCGCCGAACTGAATTGCCGTCGGCGAAACCGTAAGCGCGAACTGCGGACTCGGCGGGCTTTGAAGATTGCCGATCTGCCCCTGTGTCCAGAGGAGATACTTACCGCTCGAGAGGAATGTCGGGAAGGTGAAGAACCATTTGCCGTTCTTTTCAGCCGTCGCATCGTGGCGCAACGTTTCTCCGCTCGTAAGGCTTTGAAGATAGATGTGGACCACGCTTCCCGGCACGTCCGACGTGCCGCCGATGTAGAGGATATCCTTATTCGTGATCTCCGTCGGAACGAGCTCAACGATCGGCGGAGAAAGTTCCGCCGGCGCGCCTTCGATAGCCGCAAAGGCGGGCGATCCTCCGAAAAGCATTCCAAGCGTTATGCCGAGCGCAAGAAGCGCGAGAAGTGATTTGTTGCTCTGGTTATACTTCGCTTTAAGCGCCTTGAGTTCGTCCAGCTGCTTTTGTACTTCGGGCGTAATACTGCCGCCCGCGCTGATGATCTCGTGGAGCTGGCGGTGGGCGTGCCAAAGGCGGCGAGCGGCGAATCCCACGCTCACGATGAGAACGCCGAGAATAACGAAGATCCACAGCCAGGGAACGATGAGGTTGCTCTTGATCTTGATCCCGGTTCCGGACACGATATCGAACGCATAGGTCACGATCTCCAGGCGCTGGGTTTCCTGCGTATAATTTCCTGCCTTGTCATACGCGCGCACGATAACGTCGTAATCTCCATAATCAAGCGACGGGACATACGGACTCGCCGCTTCGATGAAGAACGACTGTTCGCCGTTCTCTGCGGCGTTCGCTTTCTGCGGCGAAAGAGACACGAGGCGAATCTCATAGTGGTCGACGCCCGAAAGCGAGTCTGTCGTCTCAAATGCAATGGACGGACGCATCGAGGTCGTTCGCATCGAAGGGGCGATCTCTACGGGAAAGTCTGCCGGAGGCTGAGTGTCAACGCGCGCTACATAATGCGTCACGCCTCCCCAGGAACCGCTCTTGAGCGCCTTCACATGGAAATAGTGCGCGCCGTCCTCCAGGCTCTTGTATGTTTGGCTGGTCTTCGTACCTTCCGCAACATCATCGGGGTAATCAATCGGGTCATTACTCAAGAGATAACTGAATCCGTCGGCATTCTCACCTCCCCACTCGAACGTGACGGTATTCGTGTTGTACCACCGTTCCTGATCAGGATGCGTGGGAGACGTGACGATGGGACCGGCCGGCGGCGGAAGTGCGAGATGATACACCCCGCTCGTTGTTTGTCCCAGGATGTCCGTGCCGTGCCCGTCGTTCAATAATACTCGAGAGCCGTCCGTGAACCGAAGGATTGCCGTTCCGATGCTCGTGACCCGGAACGCCACTTGCGAGATGAGTCCGGCGCTCGTGTTGATGCCCGGGGTCGGGATCGCTCCTTGGAACCGGATCTTGCCGGCGTGGTTGTCATAACTCGGCTGAGATACCCAGATGTTAATAATGGACTTCCCGGCGGTTGGGCTCACGACCTGAAGTTTGTCCGCTGGGTATTCCAATTGGGCATCCAGGGCGTTCACGTTGTTCCCGCTCGTATTCACATAGAGGGAAACGGTGAACGTGCTTCCAACCGTGAACGTACCGCTCGCCGGACCCACATAGAGCGACGCGGGATTTTGCGCTAAAACACTATGCGGCCCCACACCAACCGCTCCGAGAACGGTTATGAGTATGATGCCGAACGAAAGGATGGAATGTCTTGTGTGCACGTCACAAAGCCGGGTTGTTTTGCCCGTTTCTCTGCCTATTAGTATAGCAAATCATTATCCGTGTTGCCGCATGCGAACGAGAACCGCACGAGCGATCCAGACGATAAGCACGATGACCAAAAACATTATCCCCCCTTTCGCACCCGCCGTACGCCAGTCGTATATGATCGCCTGCGCTACGTTTCCGGCGTGGTCCGTTATGCGGAGCTCGGCTTCCCATACGCCGGATGGAAGTGCGTCGGGATTTCGGGTCGGCCACCAGCCGCCCCAGAGGAACCATGAGCGTGCTCGTGCTTCAATGTTCGCGATACCGCTTTCACTGTCGCTCGTCTGAAAGCTCAAGAGCTTCTGTCCCGGCGTGATAGGATCCTGTTCCAATGCGAAGAACGAAATGACGGGCGGGGCGTTATCCAAGGATTGTAGCGGTACATCTACCGAGCCGGGCTCCTCGCCACCTGCGGCCGGAACGAATGTCATGGAAAGTTCCTGTGCTTGCGGGGTGATCTTTGTTCCCTTGCCATTCGCGAGATACAAAGCGGTTTCCCGACGAATACCTATGGTCGTCGTGGACGCTCCCGGAAGCGCGCGGAGATGAAGCGCGAATAGTTCGCCCCGGTCGCCCACGAACGGCTCGATGCTCGCGCCGCTCCAACGAACATCGCCGCTCGCATAGACCAGCGGCTGCTTCGGCCAAATGTCGATGATCGAACGGGCCGTATCGGTGCGGAGAAGTTCCAGCTTGTTCGGCTCGAAGGAAACCGCGAGTTCATAGCCGTTCAGCGGTTGATCGCTTGAGGCATACACACGGACAACGAACTCACGGCCCTCGACGGGCGTTTTCGGCTCGTTTTCCAGAAAGATCGTTGCGCCGGCGGCGATAGCATGCGCCGGGTACGTCAAAAAGACCGCGGTTGCGGCGCTTATCACGAACCCGATCTTCAGAAATGTTTTCATCATCCGGTCCAGTAATACATCATGACCGACACGTCAAAAAGGTCGACGCTGTTGTTCTCGTTGAAATCATATTCGGCGATCTCGGGACCGGTCCTGTGGTAGTAATACATAAGGATGGAGAGGTCGACCATATCGATGCGGCAATCTCCCGAAAGGTCGACGCGCTCAACGATCGGAGAATCGCACGGTGTCGGCGGCGGCTTCTCGGTCTCGATATGGAAAGGCGGCAACGGGAATCCGCCTCCTCCGGCATAGGTCCCTCCTCCCGAACCCCCGCCCCCGCCGGGAGTTGTTGTCGCCGTGCTTGTTGAAACGGCAATAGCCGAAAGCATCGGGTAATTCGTGTACGCATCAAGCGCCGTACCCGACGAATAGATCATTCTGAAAAACCAGGGAGCGCTCGTCGTTGCAGTATTGTTCTGCATGACCCAATCCCACTCCCCTTCTTGACCTGCGATCACGGCGTTCGGACTTGCAGCCGTGGGATTCGACTCGCTATAGCTCTCGCCGACATCGGATGCGCTCAAGACGGTCGTGACGATGATCTGTCCATCGGCAACGCCGGGATCGTCAGCAAAGATCCAGTTGGTCGACGTGCTCAACGTCGTCCACGGCCCGCTTGTGGAGTTCGCATACTGGAGCGAGAATGTGGTCCCCGTATTGAGCGGCAGAGTTTCGGCGCCGATATTCGCGCGCAGGCGCAGAACAGTGCCGGCTGTCGGAACGGTGGTCGAGACGTTCTCATCGGCCAAAGCGGCGGTCGGCGTGAGAGCATCAATATTGCTATACCAGCGATAGTCACGCTCCGTAACGACGGATACCGATGGTACCGTGATGACCGTCGAACTTACGCCGGCGGCGCGAAGGTCAGACGCGGCAGAAACGCCAAGCAGAACACACGCGAGCGATAAAAGAAGGAAATAGCGTGGCATCACCGGTCATTGTCGTCGTGAGCGGCGTTTTCGGCGGATCAGGAACAACGCGCTCACCACCACAAGAACCGCCGCTCCGCCGGCATAATACGGCCACTGTTTTTTCAGATCACGAATGAAACGCTCGGTCACGGTATGAATAGAGCCTTTCTTCAATACGTTGAATACCGTTTTTGCCGATGCTTCAACTTTGCCATCGCGGAGGAGCGTAATGGAGGCCCAATACTGGCCGACGCCGATGTAAAAATTCGTCGGGAACTCAAGCGTGAATTCTTGCGTGCTGAATGCGGGTATTTCGGGAAAGCCATCCTGTTTTTGCACATAGGCAAGCCGGCCTGCGCCGAACTGATCGTAGAGCTCGAAAATAGCTCCGTTGAAGCGCTCCGCGACGTTCCCTTCGTTATCCACTTTAATGTACACGCTCGGGTCCCATCCTTCCTCAATATCCAGAGGCCGGATGATGGGGACAACGATCTTTCGCACGATGTCATTCCCGACCGTGAGCGCGATGTCCACTTCGGCGCCGAGCGCGATGGATACCTGCCCTCCGCTCGTGGGCGCAGTTTGGAAAGATAATTTTCCGTTATATGCGCCCAGACCGGTATCTTTCGGGATATCGGCGACGATCTCCACGGGAAATTGGCGCACGCCCTTCGGAATAGAAAATCGCTCGCCAGGAATAATATGGAACCACGGACGAATGCTGTCGGGAACGTTCAGGATCGCCCGCATCCCGAGATCCGTGTCCGGCTTGTCTTGTACGAGGTAGATGGTCTGAGAATAGTGGCTTCCGGGAATGAGATTCGTCGGATGCATGAACGGCGGCGAGATACCGAAAGCCGCAACCGCATGATGCGGTGCGACGCACACGAAAACGGCCATTGCAGTCACTCCGAGAACCGCCGGAATTTTCCAACGAGAAAATGGCTTCATGCAAATACGCCTTGCATCATACTACGTAATGAGTTGAGGTGCAATCGGTTTCTGCGGACAAAAACGGACCGCTGGAGCGGCCCGCATCTCATTACGTAAAGCATTGTGGCAACCGCCTACGCCGCCCAGATTGCCGTGAAAAGCGTCGTGCCGTTGTAGGTTCCCGTTGCGGTTCCGGCCGGGACCTCCAAGCCCCAGAAGATCGGCGATTGCACGTTCGTCGTGCTTGTCGGGGCCGTCAGTTTGTAGCCATCCACATTCGCCGCCGTCTGTTGCAGGGCGACCGAAAGGCCGTAGAACGTGAAGCTTGAGGTCGCATAGCGCTGGCTGGTGGTCGCGATGCTGTTCGCGCCGGAGGTAAGTGTAGCGAGCGCCGAGAGCTGAAGCGTCGTCGTTGAATTCCCCGCGTTCGTTGAGGTGGTGATCTGGTTCACGCCGGCCGTCGTGGACGATGCGGAAAGCGTTCCGTAGTTGATGGACGACGTTGTCACATCCAAAGCGGTCAAGGTGTTCAATTCACGCCCGGTGGAATCCGAAGTGCCGGTCGTTACGGACGAATCCTTGAAAACGACGGTTGCCGTCCAGTCGCTTGATGAATAGGACGACGATGCATCCGTCGCCTGAGCAAAATAGTACACGGCGAACGTTGTGGTCGCGGTGACCGTATTGCCCGAGCAGGAACTTGACGCCGTGAACGCCGATGCCCGGTAGCAATTCAGGTTGCTTGCGGTCGTCATGCACGATGACGAACCGACGCTTGTGCGATAGATCATGACGGTCGTTGAGCCGCCCGTGATATCGGAACAGCCGTTATTATCAGAAATGGTGACGCCCACACTGACGTTCGTCGTGGTATTCGCCGTGAGCGTAATGGCGGATCCCCCGTTCAGGGTAACGCTTGAAACGCTCGGCGCCGAATTGCCGATAACGACCGTGGTCGTTGCATTATTCGCGCCGAACGCAGTGAATGGCGAAAGGCCGTCAGCGGCTTGCCAGAACGCCAAAAGAGCCGCCAACACGCCCACGACAACAATCGCCTCAAGAAGCGTCGTACCGATATGCTCTACGATTCTCTTTGTCATTACGTCTTGTTATACGTTCAAAATATCGGGTCCCTGTCCGATGGATATAGTATAGCATTGAGACCATCCGCGAATTGTGCATAACTCGCTTTACCCCTATTTTCACGCCATTTACGCCGCCCAGATAGCCGTGAAAAGCGTCGTGCCGTTGTAGGTTCCCGTTGCGGTTCCGGCCGGGACCTCCAAGCCCCAGAAGATCGGCGATTGCACGTTCGTCGTGCTTGTCGGGGCC
>JBEEJO010000030.1:0-9001 GCA_041169145.1 Candidatus Parcubacteria bacterium
CGGCATCAAGCGAGAGATGGATGCGCCGCTCCGCGAGCCGCGCCTGGATCTGCGCGAGTTGGAGGTCCACGATGGCCTCGATCTCTTTTTCCGTAAGCGGCTTGAAGACCATGATCTCGTCAATGCGGTTCAAGAATTCCGGACGGAAGGTGTTCCGCAACGATTCCATCACTTTATCTTTGTATTCGCCGCCGGCTTCCACTTTCTTGTTGTGCTCGTTCTCCGAACTTTCTTCCAGGGAGAATCCGAAGCCGCTTGCGGTCGCCCGCAGATATTGGCTCCCAACATTTGAGGTCATGATGATGATGGCGTTCTTGAAATTCACGGTCTTCCCTTTGCCGTCCGTAAGCCGCCCATTGTCCAGGATCTGAAGCAACAGATTGAACACCTCGGGATTCGCTTTCTCGATCTCATCAAAGAGAATGAGCGAGTATGGTCGGTGGCGGACCACCTCGGTAAGCTGGCCGCCTTCCTCATACCCCACATAGCCCGGCGGCGAACCGATGAGGCGAGCCGTTGCGTGCCGTTCCATATATTCGGACATATCGATCCGGACAAGGGACTTTTCGTCATTGAACATGAACTCCGCCAAGGCGCGTGCAAGTTCCGTCTTCCCAACACCGGTCGGTCCGAGGAACATGAAGGAACCCAACGGCCGATTCGGATCTGAAAGTCCGGCGCGCGAGCGGCGGAGCGCGGACGCAATGGCCTTAATGGCCTCTTCCTGGCCCACGACCCGCTTATGGAGCGCGTCCTCAACACGGAGGAACTTGTCATTCTCGGACTCCAGCATGCGGTGGAGCGGAATGCCCGTCCACGTCGCAACAACAGCCGCCACATCTTCCTTATCCACGGCGTCTTTCAGGAAGTGCGAACTGTCGGCATCCTTTTTCTTCGTCTTTGTGGCGGCAAAGTTCTTTTTTTCGAATGCGTCAAAATCCTTCTGCG
The DNA here is from genome assembly GCA_041169145.1 of Candidatus Parcubacteria bacterium. GTDB lineage: Bacteria > Patescibacteriota > Minisyncoccia > UBA6257 > 2-01-FULL-56-20 > DATJQA01. Next base: position 949 of record JBEEJO010000030.1, read on the forward strand.
ATTGCGGCAGTTCGCCGTAAGTTATCTGCGCGACGCGCTCCAGGTTCCCATCACGCTCGGCGACTTCCACTTCGCGCTTCAGGTTCTCTATCTTCTGGCGAAGCTGATGCAAGGTCTCGAACTTCACCTTCTCCGTCCGCCAGCGGGATGAAAGCTCATCGTTCTGCTCTTTGAGCATTTTCAATTCCTTATCGATATCCTTGATGCGCTCTGCACCCTTCGTTTTCCCTTCGTTCGTGAGGGCCTGGCGCTCAACTTCAAGCCGCGTGATCTCGCGGCGAAGACGGTTGATCTCCTTCGGCACGGATTCCGATTCCAATCGCCGCGCGGCCGCGGCCTCGTCAATGAGGTCTATCGCCTTGTCCGGCAGGAATCGGTCGGTGATGTAGCGTGCGGAAAGATTCACGGCTTCCACAATGGCTTCGTCCGCGATGCGCAGACCGTGATGGATCTCGTACTTCTCTTTCAAGCCGCGCAGGATGGCGATGGAATCCTCAACGGATGGTTCTTCAACGACGACGGGCTGGAAGCGGCGTTCCAGCGCCGGATCTTTTTCAATATATCGCTGGTATTCGCGGATGGTCGTCGCGCCGACGGCGTGCAGTTCGCCGCGCGCCAAAGCCGGTTTCAGCAGATTGGACGCATCCACCGCGCCCTCCGCCGCGCCCGCACCGACGATGGTGTGTATCTCGTCGATGAACAAGATGATATTTCCTGCGGCGTTCTTGATCTCTTTGACGAACGCCTTCAAGCGATCTTCGAACTCGCCGCGGAATTTCGTCCCCGCGATGAGCGCGCCCAGGTCCAGCATAATGACCTGCTTTCCCTTGAGCGTCTCGGGTACATCGCCCGAAACGATCTTCTGCGCAAGCCCTTCAACGATGGCGGTCTTCCCGACGCCCGGTTCGCCGATAAGGCACGGATTGTTCTTCGTGCGCCGCGAGAGGACCTGGATCACGCGGCGAAGCTCGTCGTCCCGGCCGATGACCGGATCCAACTCTCCCGCTTTCGCTTTTTCGGTCAAATTGATGGCGTATTTTTCCAGCACTTGGAACTTGCTCTCGGGCGTCTCATCCGTCACGCGAACGGACCCGCGGAGCTGGGCAAGAATGCGGATGGCCGCTTCGCGCCGCACGCCAAATTGCTGGAGCAGGGTCTGCGCCTGCGACGGAACTTCCAGAAGCCCGAGCAGAAGATGCTCGCACGAAATGAACTCGTCTTTCTGTTGAGCGGCGATCTTTCCGGCCTGGTCCAATATCTTCATCACCTCTTGCGAAAGATAGAGCTGGCCGACGGTGGAGTTCCCGAATATCTTCGGCAAGCGTTCGGTGAGCGCTTCTATCTCGTCATGCAAACGGTCCATATTGACGCCGGCGCGGATAAGCGTCGGCTGGACCAGCGACTGCTGATCCTCCATGAGCGAGTGGAGCAAGTGCAGCGCTTTCAGTTCGCCGTGATTCTTCGCGCTCGCGAGTTCCTGCGCGTTCTGGAGCGCCTCTTGTGCTTTAATAGTGAACCGATTGAAGTTGGCCATACGCGTGAACGTTTATATATCGTAATACGTGAAAGTGTAGCACCATATTTCAAGATTAGCAAGAGCGTGAGACGCTTGCTAATATGGATTCGTAGAAATGAATGCCGGGGAGAGCTCTGGGCTCTCCCCGGTACTGGTACTGCGAGGTCTCGTGGCTGGCCTCCGCCGGTCACCGCGTCGTTAGCGGTGGGGTTCGGTGGAGGCCGCCGGCCCCCTGGGGGTCAGGTCGCCGTCGAGTTGCCGCCCAGGTCGCCGTCGTCGAAGCCCGTCGTCGCGATCTTCGTGAACATGTTCAGGTTTCCCGTCCCCTCGAGGGTCTCGCCCCCGTGCTTGTCGCGCGCGCGCATACGACCTCGTATTCTTCTCTCCGGCACAGCCCCGGAGTGGCTTGTGATGTGCTCCCGGCGGTGCGTCCGCCGGATAGCGAACGTACGTCAAGGATGCAAAGCATTGTACTCGTATTGCAGAATTTGTCAACCCCGAACAAAACAGCGTGGCCTCGGGAGAGAGTTCTCCCGAGGCCGCGAACGATCAGTTGAGCGTCAGATCGCATGGGAGATCGGCCAGTACGCCGCAATCATCGCAGATCGAAAGGCCGACACGGAAATCACTTCCAGCTCGAAACGCTCTGTAATCTACAGCGAACTGCCGCCCATCAGACCAGACCATCGGCGAACTGCACACCGGACACTTCAGCACAACGCTGGTTTCTGCAACGAGCGGTGAATTTCTGGAAGGAGAATCCTTGAACGATACGCTCGTGCCGTCCTTTTCTTTGGACGGCACGCCTTCCGACAAAGCCTGTGGCTCCGTCTTCTTCGTATCCATGCCGTCCTCCGATCTTGAAGGCTGCTAAGCCAAGTGTACCACGGCAGAAACTACTCCGCCGGCCGCTTTACGAGCATCGCCGTGAGCGTCAACGTCTTGCCGCTCCGCACAACAGTGAAGGTTACCGTATCGCCGACATTATGCTCGCCGATCGCGTTCACCAGCGGATGTTCTTCGTCTATTGTCTTGCCATTCAATGCGGTAATAATGTCCTCCGCCATCAATCCCGCCTTTGCCGCGGGAGAATTCGGTTCAACTGCAGGACCGTCCTCCGTGCCGCGCAAGAGTGCGCCGGATTCCAGAGAAAGTTTCTGTTTTTTCGCGATGTCCGGCGTGAGCATCACATATCGCACGCCGAGATACGGCGTTTGGATCTCGCCGGTCGCCTTCACAGATGCGATAGCACGCTTGGCCTGGTTAATAGGGATGGCGAATCCAATGTTCTCCGCACCGGACACGATCGCTGTGTTGATACCCACGACCTCGCCGCGAAGGTTCAACAGCGGGCCGCCGGAATTTCCGGGATTCACCGCGGCATCCGTCTGGACGACGCCACGGATGGTCTCTTCGCCGTAATTATCTCCGGATGCGGTCACCGTGCGGGACAGTCCCGAGATGACGCCGACCGAAACCGTGTTCCGGAACTCGGCAAGCGCATTGCCGATGGCGATAGCGGTCTGGCCAAGCTCCAACGCCTCGGAGTCGCCGAGGTCAAGAACGGGCAATCCGCTCGCCGTGATCTTTACCAGCGCAATGTCCTGCACCGGATCGCGCGCGAGGACCGTTGCATCGTATTTCTTGCCGTCATTCGTGAGCACCGTATACGACGCTTTCGTATCAGCGACCACGTGCTTGTTCGTCACGATGAGGCCGTCCGCGGACACGATAAACCCGCTTCCGCCGCCGATCTCCTGCAACTTCGAGCCGCGCTCGCACTGCCCTTGCATGGGGAAATTGAATCCATCGCCGAAGAACTGCTGCATATCAGGCGGAAGATCCGCGAATGGATCGACGGGACAATTCTCCAAAATGGGAACATTTTTGGAAATGGTAATGGCGACGACGGCGGGCGACGCCTTTTTCACCGCCATGATCACCGCTTTTTCATAATCCAGCGCCGGTTTATAGAGATCAACGGACGCCGCATTGCCATTGGACGCTCCTTCCTGGGTTGAAGAAGCGGGAGCGGACTTCTCGCCGAATGGATTCCATGACGCAACATACCGCTGCCACAAATCGCCCAAGAACCCGGCATGCGCCAACGATGGATGCCCCATATTGCCGACTGCTGCACCAATAATTACGAGGACAACCGCGCCTACAAGTAAGGAGGGTAACTTTTTCATCGCTGTGTGCGGAATAATTGTTTCAAAACGGAAACGACCGTGTCAATATCTCGCTTTGTCGTCTGGCGACCAAAACTGAGGCGGATACTCTCGTTCGCACGCCGCACGGAGCATCCGATCGCCCGGAGCACGTGCGACGGTTCGTGCGCGCGCGCAGAGCACGCCGAACCGGACGACGCTGCGATATGAGCGAGGTCCAGTCGGGTGAGCAGTTCTTCGGCGTTCATGCCCGGCACATGAATACTCATGATGTTCGGGAGGCGTTCTTCTCGGGCGGCGATCTGTACGCCATTCACCGTCGCCCCGCGAACCTGCCGGCGGATACCCGACCACGCATCCCGCATGAGCGCATACAACCGCTCTCGTTCTTTTTGGCGAGACCTATCGGCCAATCGAACCGCTTCGGCGAATCCCACGATTGCGGGGATATTTTCCGTACCGGACCGCAAGCCGAATTCTTGCCCGCCACCCGTTACTACGGCGGATAGGGGTGTTTTCTTTCGGACATATAACACACCGATCCCCTTTGGCCCGTAAAGTTTATGCGCGGAAAGGGTCATCAGATCGACGCCGAGTTCCTCAGGTTTGCAGGATAACAATTGGAACGCTTGCACGGCATCGGTATGAAAAAGCGGCCAGGCGCCCTTGTTCTGCCGCTCCCGGAAACGGCGGATCGCCGCGGAAAGTTCGGCGATGGGCTGTATCGTGCCGATCTCATTATTCGCATACATGACCGATACGAGCGCGGTCCGTTCATCCAACGCACGCACAAGTTTTTTCATATCAATGCGCCCCAGGCGGTCAACGGGAATGACGACGACTTCAACTCCCTGTCGCTCCAGATCGCGGGCAGTTTCCAAAATCGATTCGTGCTCTATCGCCGATACGATAAGGCGCGGAGGGACGGTTTCGGCGGCATTCTTGAGGAAGCTCTCTGAGTTCCGCCGGGCTTGGTCCCCCGCTTGCCATCGGGGGGCGGCGGAACGAGAGCGCAGGCGGTCACCGGCCGCTGGAGCCGGAGAACCGCCGGTTCCGAAAGAATGCCGCCGGAGAGCGCCAAGAACGCCGCGCAGTGCCAGGTTGTTCGCTTCGGTCGCGGAGCCGGTGAATAGAATTTCTCGGAAATCGGCGCCAAGCGCCTGCGCAATGATTTCGCGCGAGCGGTCCACGGCCGCGATCGCCTCCTGGCCGAACGCGTGGAGCGAACCGGGATTCCCGAATTGCACGCTGAAATACGGCTCCATCGCACGGAGCACGCGCGCGTCAACAGGCGTGGATGCCGCGTAGTCCAGATAGATGCGCTTCGTCATAAAACCTTATAACAGCCGCGTCGTCTGCATCGGCGCGCGAAGTTCCACCCGCTCCGTAATGCCGCTATCCCGATTCGGTACAAGGAGATACCCCTGCGAGCGGTACAGATCGTAGAGCTCCTTCGTGATCTTCACATCGTTCAAGCAATATGCTTTCAGTTCGTCCATTCGCCCTTCATGATAAAGCGTGATCGCCTCGGAGCCGTGGCGGTCTTTCGTAACACCAAGATTCGCTTCCGCCAGCCGGCTCAAACTGATGCGCATGCCGGTCGCGAGCTCGATGTCCTCCAAAATATCCACGCGGTCCTTGTGCCACAGGTTCAACCGTCCGCCGGTCTCGCGCTGGAGATAGCGGTTCAGGACCGGCACGTCGTACCGATTGCTGCTGAACCCGACGATGCGTCCGCTCTGCGCGAACAGCTCCGCAACTGCGGCCATTTCGTTCTCGGCAAAACAAACATACGTGTCGCGCGCGTAGGAATACGCGCCGACAACGGAGATCTTCAACGCCGCGAAATTGTCCCGCCCCACACCGGGGTCGGTGAAGAAATTCTGCGTTTCAATATCGAATACGACCGTGTCCATTACACGTGCCGGTCGGCCACGTTCGACGCCGCATAGCTCCCCGGCTTCGTGATGGCGGCGAAATCGTACGCGCGGATCATGCCGACGACCTCCTGCAACACCGCTTTGGTCGGACCGTTCTCCCCGATATCGGCGTGGATCTCAAAATCCCACTGCGGCATCGCCGTCCCGGAAAACGCCTCGTTCGATCGTTCTTTGAGCGCAAGAAGCGCAAGCTTGCCAAGTTCAAGCGAAAGCAGCACTTCCTTGATGATGCGGTCGCGGAGGGTGTGGAATTTGCCGATCTGCGCGCGCCGCCAAAAATATCGTCCGCCATTCCCGATGCGGTGCACAACGACGGCTGTGACGAAATCCGCGCCGTTATCCGCGAGGCGCTCGGAATCCGTACCGATCGTTATCTTGTATCGGTGACTTGGTCCGTCCTGCATGAACCGGATGATCTCCTGCACGACATGGTCCAGCGTAAGGCGCGACCCCGATGAACTGATGAAATGTTCTGGCATGGATACTGTGCGGCGCACCGCCGCAATGGCGATACTTTAGCTCCATCCCAAGCGCGCGTCAATAAAAACTGAGCCTGGGCGAACTCTCGCGAGTCCGTCCAGGCATCGGCATGCGCGCCTCATGTTCGTGCTCCCCGCGGCGAAGGGCGAAGACGTTCACGAAGCTTGATTAACATCTCACCCTCCCCACACACCCGGTACAGTAATGTGCCAAGGATGAGATCCCCCGCCGCTTCTGCACGATTAAGGTCGCGGCCTTCTTTGAACTGGATCATTCGCTTCCGATGCTCATCGCCCTGCACGATGAGCCGCTCGAGCAGAGCGCGGATGGCGCGTGCTTGCGTCTCCTGATGCTCACATGCACGGCTCTGTATGATGAGTCGCTCGAGCGAAGCGCGGATGGCGCGTGCTTGCGCGATGAGTGCCTCTCCCTGCGTACGAAGCTCCCGTGCCTGTTTCCCGTCACTTCGCTTTTTTTTGCGTTTGCGGCCCTTTTTCATGTAGGCCTTCTACATCAGCTCGGATGACGACCCGGCGCGAGGAAAGGGGTCGCGAAGAGGCAAGTAGTGGTAGGTGAGATAGTGGAGCTCCGCCTCTCCGTCGCACATCGCTTCCTCCAGAGCGCGCTTCGTCTGCGGGTCAAGGGAACTGCGCGAGACGGACCGGCCGAGCAAGACGAGCTCGTTCAACTCGTCTCGCCACGCCTCGGGATGGCAGGTGTGCTTCTTCATCTCCGCAGGCGGGACAGCGAACCCAGCCGCGTCCCTGATCCACCTCGCAAGCGTCAAGATGTCCGCACGGGAATCGTCCATAGGTATGCCCCCTCCTTGCGGGGCACTGCTTCTCACAGCCTACTCCCGACACGAATACCGTCAAATGCGTTGCGCCCGGACGCGGAGTGTTGTATTCCGTGCCGGGCGCATAGGTCGGTTGGTGGTCTCCCGATGCCATCATGCCCCCTCGCTCTTCTTCAGTGCGTCCATTCGTTCCTTGGCCGCCGTTGCGGCAGCCTCGAGCACTTCGCGAAACAACATCAGCTGGCCGCGCCGGAATTTCCTATCCCAAAGCAACTGGAGCTCATATTCGAGGCCTTGATACTCCGCTTCCAGCTCATCGGACAGTTCTTCCCGCTTCGCTGCCGCCGGCGGCCCCTCCGCGAACCGCTTGTAACGGACAAGCAGAAGCCCGATGCGTTGGGAAACGTTCACGAAATGCCTCCGCAATTCCTCGGTCGGAACTGCGGTCTTCGCCACAGCTTCCACGATAACCACCCCCTTTCGACGGAGCTGTCTTCACCGTACCAACCGCAGGCCGAGACAGTCAATGACGTCTAGGCAATGCCGTAAAGCCCTTGTATTTCCTGCACTTTTTGAGCCACCAGTCCCTCGTGGCGAGCCTCAACATTCAAGCGCAAAAGGGGTTCGGTATTCGACGAGCGAATGTTCGCCCGCCACTCGGGGTATTCAAGCGAAAGTCCGTCTATTTTCTCGAACCGCGCATCGGCATAGTTTGCCTCAATGCGCGCAAGAATATCCGCGACGCTCGCGCCCGGCGGAAGTTTCGTGTTGAGTTCGCCGGAGATAAAATATCCCGCAAAGTACGGATCGAAAAGTTCGGAAAGTTTTTTGCCCGAGCGCGAAAGAATTTCGAGGACCATAAGGAATGGGATGAGGCCGTTGTCCGCGTACCAGAAATCGCGGAAATAAAAGTGGCCGCTCATCTCGCCGGCGAAGACCGCGTCTTCGCTCCGCATGCGCTCTTTGATGAACGAGTGCCCTGCCTTGTTCACGATGGGCACCCCGCCCGCACCGTGCACGCGTTCCACGGTCGCCCACGTCAGCCGCGGGTCGTGAATGATCTTCGCGCCGGGGATCCGTTCGGCGAAATGCGCGCCAAGAAATGCCGTGAGGTAATATCCCGGTATCTGGCGGCCCGTTTCATCGAACA
>JBEEJO010000031.1:0-8809 GCA_041169145.1 Candidatus Parcubacteria bacterium
AGCTGGCTGTACCGCATCGCGCGGAACGAGGTCATCGACCACTACCGCACGCGGAAACAAGCGATATCCCTGGATGATATTGACCCCGAATACTTCGCATCGCTCGACCGCGCGATGGAAGATGCGGAACGCAGGATGGATGTTCGGCGCATCACCGATGCCCTAAAGCAGCTAAAGCCGGAATATCAAGACGTCATCATCATGCGGTTCGTTGAAGATCTATCGCCGAAAGAGGTTGCCGTGGCGCTCCAGAAGAGCGAAGGCGCCGTAAAACTTCTCCAGCATCGCGCCGTGAAACAACTGCAAGAACTGCTCAAGCCCTAATAATCGTCCATGATGGACCTATTGAAACAATTGAAGCGAATAGCTCCCGACCCGTCGTTCTCGGCGCGGTCGCGCATCGAGCTTCTCGCGCAGATGCCCGTACGCATCGTGCGGCCGTCGCTATGGCAATTCCTCGGCGAAAGCGTCGCTTCCGCAGGAGCGCTGGCTTTGGTCGGGATACTTCTCCTGGTCGCGGTCGGCGGATTTTCCGCGTGGAACTTCCTCACTCCCCTCCGCATTGCAAGTCTTGATCCCGCCGGATTGACCGCCGAAGCGGAAGCGATAGACATCCAGATCCAGCTCGCCGGTGTCGGCTATACCGATTCGCCGATGGCCGAGTCGACGCCAGCCATAGCCGGAACTTCTACGCTCGAACAACGCCACAACCGCGCAGCGCATAAACTCGCAGAAGGGCTGGGCGTCGTCCAATCCACGGCAACAACGACCGAGGAAGGACAGGTGACCATTGACGACGCGCTAAGCGCTCTCGCGGAATAGCCATTCGACCTATGGGATACTCGCCTGCCGGTAAGCGTTGGACGGCTATCATCGCCGTCGCTTTGTTGTGTATCGCCTTCTTGCCGGGTCCCATTTCCGCTCACGCAGCGGCTGATGAAACAACCTGCCAATTCGCGGACTCGATCAAAGAATTGGAGGCATTGCGCACGGACTATTACGGCGACCCCGCCTTTCGGATCCGCACGGAACTCGCCATACGAAAAAAGATACTGTTCGGCATTATTGACTGCGCGGTTGATGAAACGCGAACACTGAAGGATAAAGTGGATGAGGTGCCGGCGGACAATGGCAGCATAGCGCCTATTCGCACAAGATTCCTCAGCATGCTGGATAGCGCGTTGCAATACTATGCGGATGCGCGTTCGCGCGTTGACACGCTCGGCATCGGCGGAAGCAAAGACCTTGCGAGGGAGATCCGTACCTGGCGCACGAACACCTATACCCCAACCGCAACGCAGGCGCTCAATTTTTTGGTGTGGGCGAAAAATCAGGAGCTCTTTGCCGCAGGGAACGACCGGCTTGCGGATATTCAAGCTGCGATCCGAGCCCTGAAACTCACGGAGGACGAGAAAGCGCGCGCGCTGCTTGAGGAATCGGTTCTGTCGCTTAAATCCGCGAATGAAGAAAATGACCGCGTCCGTACCGAGTTGGATCAGTTCCCCCCGCCTCCAAATACGCTGGATGCCATTCAGCGGTCCCTGGAAAAACTCTCGCACACCTACGAACTGTTCTTTTCGCTGAGCGAACTCGCGCAAAAACTCATTCCGCTCGGCGAGAAAAAATAACCGCATCTCATCGCGCCCGGAACGAAAAACCCCGCTCAAGCGGGGTTTTTCGTATATGTCCAAGAAAGAGCGACTATAATACCGCCTCTTTCAGGCCCTTGCCAGCCCGAAACTTCGGCTTCGTCGATGCCGCAATATGGATCTTTTCGCCGGTCTTCGGATTCCGACCCTCGCGCGCTGCGCGCTTGGCGACGCGGAAGGTGCCGAAGCCCGTGATCGCGACGTCCTCGCCGCGGCCCATGGTCTTCGTGATCGTCTCAAACACGGCTTCTACGGCCCGCTGCGCGGCTGCTTTGGTCTCCATTCCCGCAGCTTTCATTACCGCTTCTACCAATCCGTCCTTAGTCATGGATAGATATTCGTTGGCTTCGACCTTTCGGCTATGGCCCGAGTATAGCAAAATCTGGGTATTTCGCCAAATGGAAGCCACTCGCCGGACCGGAAGCGTGGGAACATGCCTTTCCACGCGGGATGGACCCCTTATAACAGCGACGCAAGCGATGCGCGGGGGCCTTCCGGATGGGGATTCCCTTGGATCTACGGGATGGGAACGCCTACAGCATCAAAGATGGGCTTCAAAAACTCGAACGAGGGCGCTTCCCGAATATTTGTCGCGTGGGCGACTTGGGTCAACTGATCCCGAGCGGCCAACAGGTCGCCCGCATAAAAATACACGATGCCGAGCTTCAGTCGGGACTCCAAGTCATCGGGATTCTTCCCCAATGCCGCGCCGTACAGCGAAATGGCCTTCGCATAGTTCCCGGCATCGGCATATTGGTTCGCTACGATACGCATTTCATTTCCCGCGCGCGGTACCCGCCCGAGACGTTCAGCGGTCTCCAGTTCAGCGAATCCCTCCTGGATCTTACCCGCTTCGAACGCCATGAGCGCATAATCGAAATGCGATTCGGCGATTTCAGGATCGAGATCGATCGCCTTCCGCATCGCCGCAAGCGCCTCGTCGATGCGCCCCTGGACCAAGCGAAGCTTCGCTTCAACAAAACGGATCTGCTGGCGATTCGGGCTTAATTGCAACGCCTCGGCGAGATACTGTTCGCTTCGCGCCATAATGACTGGGTCATTGGGGAAAAGCGTTGCCGCGGAATCGATATAGCTCACCCGCTGAAAATAGTCGTATGGCCGTGCCTGAACGACGGCCTCCATGCTTGCCATCGCTTCCTCGGCAACGGCAGTTTCGTTCGGAATGATCACGCGCTGTTGGAACAGCTGGGAGACCGAAGAAGAAAAATCCCGCTGGACATCGCTGCGAAACGGATTCAGAGGAACGCGGAGCGCGGCGTGATAGCTTTCTATCGCCCGCTCGGGCAAACGATTCAAAAAATAGTTCAACACCCAGTACTCGCGATTATTCGCATAGAGGACCCCTCCGTTCCATGCCGTCCACAGAAGTGCCGCGCCGCCGAGACCGGCGCACAAGAACCACCGCCGCGTCCGAACGGATGATGCTTGACTGGCCTGAACCGGCGACGGCAGACGAGTATCGCGATCGGAAAGCCACGCCGCATCGACAACACCCATGACAAGAAAGATCGCGACCCATGAGCCGAACGTATCGAAAACGAACGCATCGTTCCCCAAATGGGCCGCAACGGCTCCCAGGATGGCCGGAGCCATGAATTCATGGTCCTTCCGCCGCAATACGACATATCCGAGCACCACGAACATCGCACAATACGCCACCAGTCCGATAATGCCGCCGTCGACCAGATGTTCAAGAAAAACATTGTGTGGCTTGTCAAAGTACGTCTCGCTATACCCGTATTCCAGCAATTTCGGGTCGTACGAACGGTCGAACGCATATTTGAAGTTCTCAAAACCAAACCCCAGAACCGGCCGCTCGCGGAACGCTTCAAGAGAGATCCGTATCGCGATAAGGCGGGGTTGAATATCCTTCGACGAAAGATTCAGCACGGCAAGCCTCCGCAAGCCGGGAACCGACTGCCAGAACGCGGAAGCTCGCGTGAACCAGAAAACGGCTCCGGCAACAAGAACCAATCCCAAGAACACAACTCCTACCGCACGCACCGTTATCCTCGCGTTCCTCGCAAGACGAACCGATCGGTATCGGAACACCAATACAAGTCCGAGCATCAAAGATCCCAACGCCAACCCGAGCAGGGCGCCGCGCGTTTGCGTCAGGAATATTACGACGGTATTCAAGACGATGACGCCGAGGTACAGGATCGAAATTCCCCGACGCTTTTCGTTCCATGAGCGCACGGCGAGCCACACGGCGAGAAAAATATGGGGCAAAAGATATGACGCGAGGTACGTCGGGTTGCCGAGGAACGAACCCGGCCGACCGGCAAAACCGGTTGGACCGCCCGACGGTTCCAAAAATAATGTGGGGTCCGCGATGTGGACGAACGCAAAAAGCGCAGCGATGGCGCTCACCGCAAGGGAAACGCTGACATACGTGCGGAGCGACAGATGATCCCGCATCTCGGAAAGAACAACAGCGAACAGCATGAAATGGAGCGCCGCAACAAGCCCCAGGCCCCGTTCCGGGGTGGACCACAAGCTCCTCGTTATGTCTAAGCTGAAAACCGAGGAGAGCAGCGCGGCGCAAAACCATGCGAGCACGGCGATGCGAAGCGGCGTCCAGCGAGGTTTTGATGATGAGCGGTCAACAAGGAGCCATGCGCCATAGAGCGCGGCGATCACGCCAAGAAGCGCCTGGAACACATGCGTTTTAATGACAACGAACGGGAATATGAAGCTTTGGGCAAAAAGAAGGGGCGTAAAAAGCGCGGCATACAAAGCGATGCGGAGCGCGATGAGGATCCATTCCGGTGTGATGCGGTGCATGGGATGAAGAATTGGCTTCCCATCATATCCCGAAATCCGCGAATATTCAACCGGTGCAAGGGTCCGGCCGCGGGAGAAAAATGGGCTTATTGACGAAGATTACCATGATGCCCGGTCGAGAGAGCCGATGTTCCGTGAGCCGATAACGTCTTCAAATACGCCACGCCGGTGACCGCCCCGATAATAAACCAGGTATGCCGCCACAAAAACGCCTGAGTAAAGAATATGTCCATAAGGAATGCTCCGCCGGCGATGATCCACGCAACGGAAAGACGGTCCGATTCCGAGTATCCTTCCCCGCGTTCCCACAGCACACCCCACGCGCGTCGCGCGACCTCAATCAAAAGAAAAACGAATAGGAATAGCGCACACAACCCGCCATAGGTCGCGATTTCCAACAGGGAGTTGTTGGATTCCGGCACGCGCTCTGCCGGCTCGCTCGAGCGTGCCGGAACAACGCTCGCAAACCCGGTCCCCAGGGGATGGCGAAGAACAAAGCCGCTGGCATTCGGTACGGTCATAGAGTGGTTCTGACTGCCGATCCGTTCCAGGTGCAATGTCACGATGCTTTCCGTCAGATTCACGGCCCGCGCGGCGACAAATCTCTTCATGCCAACCTCGTGCGGCAGGAATGTGGAACCAAGAGCGAAGGCGACCGTAACGACAAGCGGGAGGAATACCGCCGAACGAAATTCGTTCTTCCGGATGAAATACAGGATAAAAGCGATAACGGCCGGAACGAGTGCGATCCACGCGGCCCGCGACGCGGACCATAGAATGAAATTCGCAAGCACCACAAGCCAAGGAAAAAGGAGCGCTCGCTGCCACGACTTCCGCAAGGACATCATCACGCCGAGCCCGATAACGAACGTCACGAGCATCCACGCGCCGAAAATAATGGGGTTCTGGAAGTTTCCGCTCAACCGACCGCCGCTAATGAACACCCCTTCCTGCAGATTGCCGTACGCGGGCAGAATAACGAGCGGCGCGCAAAGGATCCCCATGCTCAGAAACCGCAGATTGTTCGTCCCGCGGGCGGCAAGCATCGCCGCGGCAAAAAACGCATATACGCTGAAGACCAGCCTGATGTGGCTCGTATATGTCTCGGCTCCGAGGATAATGTTCCCGCCGGAATTCACGAGCTCGGCAAGGACAACGAAGAAAACCACTCCGCACAGGATGAACGCGAGGCGCTTCAACCGCCCGGCGTTCTGCCGCAGCAGCTCCATTCCCGTCCTATCGGCGATCATTACAAGGCCGAGAAGAACAAGGAGGGCGTCCGGCAATCTCCCCGAACCGCCCTTGCGAAACACCAGAAAAAATCCGACGCCCGCAGCGAGCCATCGGATGAACGTATCAAAATTATATCGACCGAGTAGAGCTGTGAAGAATGGGCGCTTCATGAGTGCGTTCGAAGCACGAATACTCATAAGTGTAGCACTATTCAATCGTCCGTTCGCATGGTCGCGCGATCATAAACAGCACGACCCCCTCCGCATGGAGGGGGTCGTGTGTTCGCGTGCCGTGTCACAAGCACGACGCGCAAGGCGGACTACTCGTAGCTCACGTTGACCACAGTGAACGGAACTGCGGTGGATTCAAGCGGGATAGCCCGCGTAGAACCATCGTAGATCAGCACATCGGTCGTGCCGTTCACGAGCACCGAAAGCGACTGAGAACCAGCGACGCTTGCATCGAAGAAGCTCGCCGAATTCACACGTACTTTCACGGCTTTCGTGTTGCCGGCATCAATGGTGAACTGCGGGTGGAACGTGACCGTGCACGAGTTGCCAGTTCCTGGCGAGCAGGTCTGTTGGTCAGAACCGCCACCGAGGTCGACATTCGTGTTCGTGTCGATGAGGTCAACCGTGAAGTTGGCCGTGCCGTTCGTCACCGCAATGCCCGAGAACTTGAGCGAGACCGTGCCAAGCACCGCCTGGTACGAGGAATTCGCCGCGAAGTTCAGGGTTGCGAGATCGTCAACCGCCGTTCGGGCGCGTCCCGAGGACGTACCGAGCAGGGAGGACGAAAGCGTCACCTTCGTGCGGTAGACGGTGGACGTGTTCGACGTCGGCGAACCGGAAACGGTTGCCGCGCCGGACGAATCCTTGCCGTATGCCGTTATGGAGGACGTGGAGTTCAAGAGACCCCAGTTGTGCGTTGTCCCGGAGGTCGCACCGCCAGAGCTGTACGTCGCCACATCGCCCTTGAGCTCAAGGTTCTTCGTACCGTTCTTCGGTACGATGACGCCGCCGCTCGCGAGCGAGAAGGTAACGGACGAGGTCGCCGTGCCGGGCATGGTCATGCCCAAGGGGCCGGCCACCATCGTGGTGCCGTCATAGAGCGCAAGGTTCTGGTAGGACGCGATACCCGCCACACCGCCGTTGCCGATGGAATCGGCAAGCGTAACGTCGGTCACGCGGATGTCCTCAACGTTATCGGCCGTGAGCCGCAACGTGAAGAGCGAGTTCCCCGTAGAACCCATCACGACCTGTTTGGACGGAGCGGATTCGGACGCCTGAGCGACCGTAAGCACCGGACCAGACGAGATCGTAATGCTCTGGCCAGCAACAGCTGTACCAAAGGTAATCGTGCTCAAGGACGTCGTACCGATCGCAGACCAGCCGATCAGGTCAAAGGCCGAAGCCATATCCGAAGAGCCGGTCAGAATGTCGGCATACACATCAACCGTCACCGAGCCGCCAGCCGGAACAACGATGGCCGTTCCGGAGAACGCGATGCTCGTTTCCGCCGCTGAGGTGGAAAGCGTTGCCCGCGTCGTGCCGAACTGCGTGCTACCCACCATCACCTTCATATTCTGCATGTCAAGGGTCGCAAGATCCTTGTCAAAGGTGAGGGAAGAGATGCGCGCGCCGTCGGCCGAGGAAGCCGAGATGACGAACGATGCGATCTTCACGTTGTTCGCACCCGCTACGTAGGTCGGAGCCGAGAAACCGGTATTCGCGACCACGGAAAGCGGGGTTGTGACAACCGTGAGGGTCGAGCCAGTCGCCGCACCCGAAGAGGCCGTCTGGTAAGACATCTGGCCTTCCAAGTTGGACGAATTGCCCGGGAGCGAACCGCGCAACGTGGTTGCATCGGCGGTTGAGCCGATATCAAGAACGAGCGAGATCTCGCGCGCGGTGTTCGCCGGAACAATGTAGTTGATCGGCGAGGACGTCGTGCCGAAGTGGCACGTGATCGACGTAGCGGCGAGATCGCACTGTCCGGATCCCGTACCGCTTGCAACCGACGAGATGGAGTTACCCACCTGGCCGCCCGCATCGTCCACCAGCTTGATGTTCGTGGTGCTCGTCGGAGCTGTAGCCCATGAGCCACCGCCCGACTTCGTGATCACCGCATCCAAGAACTTAACCTTCACCGCTTCACCCGCGGCGTATATCCGGAACTTCGCGAGCGTCACATTGGACGCGCCGATCGGCACATTGCCTGTCGGCGTGTTGGACGAAAGCGAGACCGAGATAGAGCCGGTGTTGATGGTGATGGTCGTCTGGCTCGTCGTCGTGATGGACGGCGAAATGCCCGTGTTGTACTGCGAATCCACTGCGCTCACCCGGAAGGGCTGGAGCAGAGAATACGTCATCGTCCGGTTCGGACTGCCCATCACATCGGCAAACAACTCGATGTTGGAGTTGCCGGTATTCAGGGAGACCGGAGTGGACGAGAAGTTGAAGTTGAGGTTCGTGGACGCTTGTGCAAGCGTCGCAACCTGAACGCCATTCACCTTCAGTACAAGGTTCTTGATGTCAGCCGGATTCGCCGAACCGACGAACGTGAACTGCATGTTCTGCAGGTTCACTTTGCTGTTCGTCACGTTCGCGGTCCAAGCAGACACGAGAACATTGGACGTTCCCGCATCAACCGAAGAACCAACCGCCTGTGCGGTCAGCGTCAGTCCTGCGATGGACGGATTGGATACCGTCGTCACCGTCAAGGCATTCGTCGTCGGAGTGCCGGAAACCGGCGCGGCTGCGGCAGTCGTCACCTTGGAAAGCTTCCAAGCGATCGTATTGCCGGCGAGCGCTCCGGAAGAAATGTCCATCCGCAACTCTCCTACCCATGTCTGCCCCGCGCCAACCGTAAGGTTGAGCCCGGAGAATGTCGCGAGACCATTCGTCAAGGACTGGTACTGCGCGACGATCTCGCCCGTCATGGAATCGGCGAGGTACAGGTTCGAGATGTTGGAATCCGAAAGGACGCCAACTTTCGTGAACTCAAGGCCGGTAAGCGTTACCGCGCCCGAGGCCGAGGCCGTGAAGTTGAACTTGCCGGCCTTCACCTGTCCGGCGCCTGCGATAGCAGAACCGGTCGGGGAATCAGCCGTAAGCGCA
>JBEEJO010000032.1:0-8758 GCA_041169145.1 Candidatus Parcubacteria bacterium
ATACTATCAGATGCTTTACGATTTCCTGAACGCGGGATTTCGCGAGGTGCGTGTGGACGGTGCGTTCCACAATCTCCGGAATCGCATCGAACTCTCGCGGTACAAAGCGCATACGATAGAGCTTGTCGTGGATCGCATTCCGGCGATGCTGGACCTTAAGCTCAAGGATAACCGCCTGCGGATCTCCGAAGCGGTGGAGTCGGCGCTGAAATACGGAAACGACGTGCTGACGGTCGTTATCGGCGCGATGGACAAAGCCGCGCCGCGGCGCGGCGGAGCGAGCCCCGCTCCTTCGGGGCGGGAAGCGTCCTTTTCGGCGAAATTCACCTGCCCGGTCGACGGCTTTTCGTTCCCCGAAATCGAACCGCGCCTCTTTTCGTTCAATAGTCCGTATGGCGCCTGCGAAGCGTGTCACGGACTCGGCACGGAAGAGGTTTGGTCCGAAAAAATCTGTCCGGTCTGTCTTGGCAAGCGGTTGCGCCCCGAAGCGCGTTCGGTCCTATTGGATGACACGAATATCGTTTCCGTGTCCGCGATGTCCATTGCGGACGCCTATACCTTCCTTGCGGAATTGGAATTGAAAAAAAAGAAAGATATGCGATTTCAGGAAGTTGCCGAAGTGCCGCTCAGGGAGATCCGGAGCCGGCTCGGATTCATGGTGGATGTCGGCTTGGAGTATCTTACGCTGGACCGCAGAGCGGGCACGCTTTCGGGCGGCGAGGCCCAGCGCATCAGGCTCGCGTCGCAGATCGGTTCGCGGCTCGTCGGAACACTGTACATTCTGGACGAACCAACCATAGGGCTCCATCAGCGAGACAATGCAAAACTCATCAAGACGCTCCATGAACTCCGCGATCTGGGGAATACCATCATCGTGGTCGAACACGACGAGGAAACCATCCGCGAGTCCGACTGGCTCGTGGACATCGGACCGGCCGCGGGCGTGCATGGCGGCCGCATCGTCGCGGAAGGTCCTTTGCCGCAGATATTGAAAGAACACAAAAAATTCCCCGAGTCGCTTACGCTCGCATATCTCGGCGGAAAACAATTCATCGCTGTTCCGAAGGAACGGCGGGCGATATCCAAGAATCAGGACTATCTGAAGATACGGGGAGCAACGGCGAACAATCTGAAGAATTTGGACGTGGATATCCCGCTCCGCCGCTTTACCGCGGTGACGGGCGTCTCCGGTTCGGGAAAGAGCTCGCTCATCTACGATGTGCTCTATAAGACCCTTTCGAACACATTCAACGGTTCGGCGTACAAACCCGGTGCGCACAAAGCGTTGCTCGGCACGGAATACGTGAATCGCGTGGTGAATGTTGACCAGTCGCCGATCGGTCGCACGCCGCGGTCCAATCCGGCGACCTACGTCGGTGCGTGGACGTTCATCCGCGACCTCTTTGCCGCGACCGACGATGCGCGCGTTCGGGGGTACAAACCGGGGAGATTCAGTTTCAATGTGCCCGGCGGACGTTGCGAGAATTGCGAAGGCCATGGCGTTATTGCCATCGAGATGCATTTCTTGCCGACGGTCTATGTGCAATGCGAAGTGTGCAAAGGCAAGCGGTTCGATCGCGAAACGCTGGAAGTGGAATATACGCCATCCGGCAAACGGGGGAGCGGCAAGAATATCTACGAGATCCTGCGAATGACCATCGAAGAGGCCGCGGCGTTCTTTGAGGACATTCCGTGGCTCTTTGACCGGTTGAACATCCTGAACGAGGTCGGCTTGGGATATTTGGAACTCGGCCAATCAGCGACAACGCTTTCGGGCGGTGAAGCTCAGCGCGTGAAGCTTGCCGCAGAGCTCGGCAAGCGCGATACGAGGCGCACGATCTATCTGATGGATGAACCGACAACGGGACTTCACTTCGCGGATATCCAAAAACTGCTGGATGTGCTCCAGCGTCTCGTTGACCGCGGGAACACCATCGTCGTCATCGAGCACAACCTGGATGTCATCAAGTCCGCGGATTGGGTGATTGATTTAGGCCCCGGCGGGGGCGATAATGGAGGCCGGATGGTCGCAACGGGAACTCCCGAAACCATCGCGCGCAAGAAAGACAGCGCAACGGGAGAATATCTGCGGAAAGTGTTGCGAGCATAGTTGCTTCGGATCCCGGCGCAACGTCCGAAAATTTATCCTATGACCGAAACAAAGTGGCATATTCTTAAAAAGGACGCGGCGATCATCGCCGTGAGCGTCGCGGTCGCGGTGTATGTCGGAGCGGGTAATGCTGTTGAATGGCTCCTTACGATAAGCGGCGGATTCCACTGGCTTGAGGCGTTCGTGAGCGGCATATTCTTCACGTCCGCTTTCACCACCGCTCCCGCGATCGTTCTGCTCGGCAAGCTTGCGCAACACGGCTCCGCATTGGACACCGCATTTTTCGGCGGTATCGGAGCCCTTGCCGGCGATATGATCATTTTCCAACTCTTTCGCGACAACCTGTCGCGCGACTTTTTCACGCTCGTCGGTCAGGCGGAACGCGGACGCCTCAAGCATATATTTCATCTCAAACTGTTCCGCTGGTTCACGCCGTTCATCGGCGCGTTGATCGTCGCGTCGCCCTTGCCGGACGAGCTCGCGATGGTGCTCATGGGATTTTCCCGTACGAACACGCGCGTCGTAATGCTCTTTTCGTTCGCGGCGAACTTCGCCGGCATTCTCACCATTGCGCTTGCGGCAAAAGCGATACAATAAGACCATGACGAAACCAGTTCCAAAACGAAAAAAGATCGGTCTCGCGTTGGGCGGCGGGGGAGCGCGCGGGCTTGCGCATGTCGGCGTGCTTCGCGTTCTTGTTGAGGCCGGTTTGCCGATCGACTATATCGCCGGGACGAGCATCGGTGCGCTTGTCGGCGGGTTCTACGCGGCGACGGGCGATCTGGATCTGTTGGACCAAGCGTTTTCTCGGCTCCGGCGGAAGGACGTCGCCTCGCTCGGCAAAATATTGGTGAACCGCGACGGCGCGCTTTTCCGCGACGCATCCGTGCCCGAACTGCTTCGGAGCGCCGTGGCGCACAAAAGCATAGAAGATTGCGCCATACCCTTTGCCGCTATCGCGACGGATGTGAAGAACGGCGATGCGGTGGTGATGCGGAACGGAAGCATGGATACCGCCATCCGCGCATCCATCGCCCTGCCGCTCATCTTCCAGCCGGTGAAGCGGGACGACCGGCTCCTGATGGACGGCGGATTCTCCAATCCGGTTCCGGCGGATATCGTGCGGCAGATGGGCGCGGATTATGTCATCGCGGTAGACGTCACGAGCCAATGGGTGAACACCGCCGATGAGAAAGTTTCGTGGACGAACCTGTACGACATCGTTTCGAATGCGCTGAGCGTCATAGAATACCAGCTTTCGCGCGAGATATTGAAACAAGCGGATATCGTGCTCCGCCCCGCGGTGCTTCAGCACACCTGGCTTGCTTTTGACCGGGCGGGCGAGATCATCGTCGCGGGCGCGGACGTTGCTCATGAGGAACTGAAGCATATATGCGAACAAGCCGGATATCCTTTGCCCGATGAAACGCCGATTGAGCGGCTCATCGATTTCATCCGTGGCAGGTAGAGCGGTCCGTTTCAAGAACGGTATGCTGCCCGCACGGCCGGGCGTGTATCTGATGAAGAACGCCGCGGGCGGCGTGCTCTACGTCGGCAAAGCGGCGAATCTCAAACGCCGGGTCTCAAGCTATTTCGCCCGACCGCACGACCCTCGCATCCAACAATTGGTCGGCGAGATACGACGCGTTGATTACGAGGTGACGAGCACGGCGATAGAAGCTCTGATCCGCGAAGCCGAGCTTATCAAGAAACTGGAACCGCCGTACAACATCCGCGAAAAGGACGACAAAAGCTTTTTGTCCGTCGTTATCACGCGCGAAGCATTTCCGCGCGTCCTGTTGGTCCGGGGCGCGAATATGCCAGCCGGCACCGTGTATGGTCCCTTCACGTCGGCATCGCAGCTGCGTGAAGCCCTGCGCATCCTGCGCCGCATATTTCCGTGGAACGACCATCCTTCGACAAGCTCAGAACCTTCGACCCGGCAGCGGGGTAAGCCGTGTTTCAACTACGAGCTCGGTCTTTGTCCGGGCACCTGTATCGGCGCCGCGGACGCGAAGGAATACCGAAGAACGATCGTCCAGCTCAAGCTATTCCTTGGCGGCAAACGGAAGCGGCTGGTCTCGGATCTTACGCGCGAGATGAAGGCCGCGAGCCGCGTGCTGGACTTTGAACGCGCGGAAGCGCTCCGGAAACGCCTTTTTGCGCTTCACCATATCCAAGATGTTGCCCTTATCGATCGCGACGACCTCCAAGCTCCGGATGCGGAACATCGCGCCGCTCTGCGGATAGAAGGGTATGACATCTCGAACATATCCGGCACGAGTGCGGTCGGTTCCATGGTCGTGTTCGTGAACGACAAACCGGCGAAAGAAGAATATCGGAAATTCGCCATTCGTACCGTGACGGGAGCCGACGACCCGGCGATGCTCCGAGAGGCCCTTTATCGCCGCCTTCGCCATCGTGAATGGCCGTTGCCTGCGCTTATTCTCGTTGACGGGGGAGTGCCGCAGGTGAATGCGGCGCGTCGCGTGCTCAGAACCGCGCGAGTGCGCATTCCCGTCGTCGGCATCGCAAAAGGCCCTGAGCGGAAGCGAAACGACGTTATCGGCCTTATGCCAACGGGTATCGCGAAACAGACGCTTGTCCGTGTCCGCGACGAAGCCCATCGATTCGCGATCCAATACCATCGGCGTCTCCGCGCCAGGCAATTTCTCTTGCAGTAATACACAAGCCGAACGAGACATTCTTTCGCAGGGCCGTGGTAGAATGATTAGCGTATGGACCCCTCGCGAAAACAAGCGAAGGAGAGGGAATTTTTTGATGTACATACCGTCCCGAAACATCACGGCAAGTTTGGCGCGCTCATCCATAGAATCAGCGGGCGGCGTTCGCATACGGTAAATCTTCAGCCAGGCCGTTTGCGGCGGTATCGACGTTTCGTTCCTTTTGCCATAGGTGTTGCGGTGCTTGCGGTCGCATTTCTTGCCGTCCGCCTGTTCACAAAAGCGGAGGTGCATGACTATTACCCCGCCGTCTGTCTTGGAACATGGGAAAACGCCATAGGTGCATCGGGACAACCGGAAAATTTCGATCAGTCGTCCGCTGCAGAAACGTTCACCAATACGAATTCGGCCATTTACCGGCTTCCGCAGAGCGATATCTATTGCGGCGGATTCCTCCCGCCGACAGAAGAGACGAAAGGGAATATCACGAATGTTGCGCTCACGCTCATCTGGCACGTCGGAGAGCTTCAACCATCATCCGCGCCGATCGGCGTCGTAGAAACTCCGCCAAGCGTTCCGCTCGAAGATGCAACCGACACGCCCAGCGGAGCAGAGCCCGCAGTTCCCGCCGATGAATCGGGCGCTGTGACGCCTCCTCCAGCCGAAAACGTTCCTCCACCTGCCGGCGAAGTTCCGACGGGTACGCCGGCGGCTCCGGAACCGAGCGAACCGAGCGCGTATATTGCGCCGATCTCTTCTCCAATCGCCCAAGCATTGCCGAAGAGCAAGAACTGGTATGAGCAGCTGGGTCAAGCGGTAATGGAATTCGTATCGAGCCGCGTTTTCGCGCAAGAAGAAGCGACGCCGGCCGTAAGCGCCGATGCGCCTGCAGCGCCTCCGTCGGAAACGCCGCCGCCTCCGCCCGCGGAACAGCCGGCGCCCGAGGTGCAAGCGTCTCCGACGCCTGAAATTCCTGCTCAAGACGCGGTTCCGCAAGAAGGACCCGCTTCATCGTCAGGCCAGACCATCGTTCTACCGCCGCTCACGACAACACTCGCGCCTCTCGCGACATCGACCGACAATGAGACGGCGATCCCCGCGCCGACGGGCACGGCGATGGCGAACGAGCCGACTCCGCCCGATGAGCACTTCCTCAAGGTGAGTTACAGCGTGAACGGAGAATCGTGGTTCGAGATCGGCAAGGTCAGTATGGCGAACTGGCAGAACTTCACGGTGCGCCTTCCGGTTTCAAGTTGGAGCGAGCTGAAAAATCTGCAGATATCCGTCCAGGACATTCCGACGACCCTGAACCCGATTCCGCCCGTATATCTCGCGGGCATGTTCGTCGAGGTGAACTACGAATTGCCGCCGATCTTTTTGGAGAACGTAGCGGAAGACCAACCGACAGCGCCCGATGGCATTCCTATCGTCACGCTCTCGGGCGATAAGCGTCCCGTGCCGGCCGGGGGCCGCCAGGCGAACTGGAACGCCAATGAAGCGCCCACGTTCGATTTCGATCTTGGCGGCATTTCATCTCCAGCGGCTATCTCGGCACCGGAAGATGCGGAACCGGCTCCGCCGGCAAGTTCGGAAACGCCGGCAACACCCGCACCGAGCGACGCTATGATTCCGCCAGCCGAGCCAGCAAGTCCCTCGCCCGCGGTCGCGCCCGACGCACCTGAGGCATCTTCCTCTCCCGATTCGCAACCAATACCGTAGTATTGTGAACGTTCCATTTCGCAAGCTAAGCATTCTCGCCATCTGTAGCGCGCTCGGAGTCCTCATGCTCGCCGCGTATGCGCAGTTCGGTCCCGATGAGCGGGCGCAGGCATATGGGCCCGTACCGCCCGAATACCCGACGGTGTCCCGCCCGATCGTTGCCAAGGTGTTTGACGTCCGAGGAGATGCAACGTCCATCGAGCCGAGCATCGTTACGGCGAACGATACGGTGCGCGTCCTCATTCCGGAGCCGAAGCGCGCGTTCCGGCCCGGACGCTATACGCTTCGCATATGGACGCTCAAGAACAACGTCATTTATTTCACCGAAAGTTCGTTCCTCTGGGGCGTGCTTGCGGTGAACTTCAACAAGTCGATATATCCGACGGGTGACACGGCGGATATCGGTATCACCGTGCTGGATGATTTCGGCAAGACGGTCTGCGATGCCGACGTGGACATGAACATCGTCGCGCCCGACGGGACGACGACGTATCTCTCATCGCGGCGCAATACCATAGACAAGAGCGTGCTGTGCGGTCCGAATACCGTCACCATGGTGCCGGATTTTTCCGCCGAGTATCCGGTGCGAATACCCGGAACGTATCAGGTCGTTGTCACCGCAACGACGCCGAACGGCACGCGGCAGATCGCCGATTCGTTCGCGGCGGAAATTTCTCCGCGGTTCGAAGTGGAACGTATCGGTCCCATCCGCATCTATCCGCCGATGCCGTATCACATGACCCTTCGCGTCACCGCGCATGAGGATTTCAACGGGTCGGTCACGGAATATATTCCCAGTTCGTTCATCGTATCGGAAACCACCGCGACGGTCGCGCCGGGAGCAGATGCGCAAACGCTCACCTGGCCCATTTCCATCACGTCGGGCACGACCGTTGCATTTGCGTACGCATTCAAAGCGCCTAACGTAAGTCCGGAACTGTATAAAGTCGGTCCCGCCGAACTCACAAGCGAACCAAACTCCCGAACGACGTTTTGGAAGGAGTATCGCGAATGGCAGATCGCCGCGGACGCGGCGAATACGGTCATCATCGTCACGAGCACCGCTTCAACGACGTGGGTCACTCCGAACGATTGGAACAATGCGAGCAACACCGTTGAGGTCATCGGCGCCGGCGGCGGAGGCATAGCTGGCGGCACCAGCGGTTCGGGCGGCGGCGCCGGCGGAGGATATGCATTGAAAACCAACGTAACATCAACGGCTGGCGCGTCCATTACGATCCAGATCGGGAGCAGTACCGCGGCGGGCGCAACGGGCGGCGACACGTTCTTTAAGGGCGCGACGTGCGCCGCATCCGTCGTTTGCGCAAAAGGCGGACCTGGCGCAACAAGCGCGACCGGCGCCACGGCCGTGGCGTCATCAAGCGCCGTCGGTGATACGCGTTATGCGGGCGGCAATGGCGGTACGGGAAGTGGAACCGGAGACAGCGGAGGCGGCGGAGGAGGCGCAGGCGGACCCATGGGCGATGGCCGTATCGGAGGAAACGGCCGAGCAAATGCAACGAGTACGGGCGGCGGCGGCGGCGGCGCGTCCGGCGGAGCGCCTGGCACTATCGGAGCCGTCACCGGAGGAGCCGGCGGCAACAATGACCTTAGCGCCGGCGGGGGCGCTGGGGGAACGGCTGTCGCATCGTCGACGCCAGGTTCGGCCGGCGGCGGAGGCGGCGGTGGAGGCAATGTCACCAGCACTCGAACCGGAGCGATTGGAGGAGCCGGTCGAACAGTGTGGACGGACTCCCTGACGAACGCCACCTCCGGCCCTGGCGGCGGCGGAGGAGGAGCGGGGAGCAATAACACGGGGAATGTCAACGCGTATGGAGGCACCGGCGGCAGATACGGAGGAGGAGGTGGTGGTGGTGAGTCGACGGGCGGGGGCGGCGCGCAAGGCGTCATCATTATCACGTATACTCCATTGGTCAGTGGGCCAACCGTCTCGAGCGTTCTTTTGAATAACGGCTCGGACATCACGCTCACGCCGAACACGACGACGCCGATCAGCGTGAATGCAGTAGTGTCCAACTCACCCTGTTCCAACATTGCGGGCGGCACGACGACGATACAGCTCTACCGGTCCGCCATCACATCGTCTACATGCAAGAACTCGCCGGATGTGAGGAATTGTTACCGGGCGACCGCGTTTACCGCATCCAGCTCGTGTTCCGGGAACAACGTGAATACCACGACGACATTTAATGTCTGGTATTTCGCCGATGCCACGGACGCATCG
>JBEEJO010000033.1:0-8745 GCA_041169145.1 Candidatus Parcubacteria bacterium
TCGGCCGGCGGTCCGGTCGCGGACGTCCCCGCGACGAGGAGCGCCAGTCCGAGAAGGGCCAGCATGCAGAGGAATGGACGCATCCGGTTGCACCTGTCCTTTTGGGGTTAGTCGTGAAAGGACACGGAGCGCGGCCCCTTTCGCGCTCCGTGTCCGGAGGGAGAGAAGCTGGTACGCAACGTAGGATTTCATAGTATCACAGCTAATGATATTTTGTCAATATTATATTCCGGAAAAGGCACTGGGAATAGCATGAACCCCGGCGGGGCCATGTCGGCCCCGCCGGGGTTCATTCGCGCGAAGGAATTCCTTCCTTTATTGCAGTTCCGCAACGGCGCCTGCCGCTTCCAACTTCTTCTTCAGCTCTTCCGCCTCTTCTTTCTTGAGGCCTTCCTTCACCATCTTCGGCGCACTATCCGCAATGTCCTTTGCCTCCTTGAGACCCAGGGCGGTCGCCTCGCGGATGACCTTGATGACGCTGATCTTCTGTTCACCGGACGATTTGAGGAGCACGTTCCATGCGGTCTTTTCCTCCTCCACCGCCGCGCCAGGGCCAGCGGCCGCAACCGGCATCGCCGCCGAAATACCGAACTTTTCCTCCAGCGCCTTCACCAGCTCGGAAAGCTCCAGGGCGGAAAGTTTCTCTATCTCAGCGATAAGATTATCAAATTTGTTCGCCATAGTTGTAGTGACCTTTGAGTGATTATTTCGACTGTTTTGCTTTTTGATCCAGGATATAGAGCAATGTCTTTACGGGCGCCGCGATCATCATCGCGAGCTGCGCAAGGAGCACTTCGCGCGGCGGGAGCGAACCGATCGCGGACACATCCGGCGCGGGCATAAAGATGCCCTTCTTCACATCAAATCCGCCGAGGATCTTTGCGCCATCTATCTTCTTTTCCTTCTCCAGCGCCTTAAAGAACTTGTAGACCGACTGCGCCGCGGCTTCGAGCGACGAGGCGAACACGGCTCCGACCTGCGTCTTCATGTCTTTCGTCTCCCACGTGAGGCCGTTCTTTTTCAGAACGATCGCGAGGAGCCGCTTTTTCATCACGAACAGCGGATTCCCCGCCTTCTTCAGCTCCGTGCGGAGGTTCCGCAGATCGGCAGTCCGCACTTTTGAGAAATCAACGAATAAGACGGCCTCGCTTTTCTTAAAGAGACCTTCGCCCTTCGTGACCTCTTCTTGTTTTTGGATCTTTGTTTTCATGTTAGTTCATTATTGACCGCGCAAGCGTCCATGCGGCGATGGCGAGCCAGATGACGTTCAGCGCGACGACTTGAGCGTCTTTCTTCACTCGCGCTTCCACGATGAGACCGAGCGCGCCGAGTGCGTTCAATATCTGGAACGCCGCGCCCGTCGCCACGATCATGCCGGTGCTTGCCAAGATGTACGCAACGAGGATTGCGAGCACACCTCCCCATCCCAGCACATCGACAACGCGCTGCTCCGTTGCCTGTTCACTGCGCATTGCTCGCTTCATAGAAAAAATAAAACGGCCTCCAAAGACCGTCGGTAGGCCCCGTATTCGGAGCTTTCCTGCGCAGGGCCTATATTCCTTGCGGAAACGCCTGCGGTCTCTGGAACACGTAAAGAATAGCTGAGACTGCTTTGACTGTCAAGAGACCCGCACACGTAACCTTATGGTCCTTGCGGGCGTTATGGACGATATCAGCGCCCATGGGAGGCCGCATTCCTTTCGCGATACGCCTTGGTGTACTCGTATATAACGGACCAGAACGCT
Source organism: Candidatus Parcubacteria bacterium (assembly GCA_041169145.1). Lineage (GTDB taxonomy): Bacteria > Patescibacteriota > Minisyncoccia > UBA6257 > 2-01-FULL-56-20 > DATJQA01. Next base: position 1,746 of record JBEEJO010000033.1, read on the forward strand.
CCGGCAAAAAAGGCAACGCCGATCTCTTCCAAAGGAACGCCCAGAACCAGGATCCCCCATGTATGTCTCAAGTCATATGCATGTTCCACAAAACCTTTGAATATCGCGCTGACCACAACGAACACTCCGAAATACAGCACACTGAACATGCAGGCGCTGACACACATATGTTTCCACAAGTCCCTGCGGAAATAGGCCACAACGGCAGCCCCAACCGCACCAGCGATCATCAAGTTATAAATTGCCCGTTGTGGAAACATAATCGACATAGCCACATAAGCGAACGCGACTGAAAAGAGCAGATAGTAATGAGAATGGCGGCTATGAGATGCCTTTACCGGTTCCTTGTGTTCCACGAAGTCGTAGATGACCGAAGCAATGCCGGTCATCGCGAAAAGAAACACGAAGCTTTCTATGCCTACTCCATAGCGTTGGATAAGGCCGAAAAGCGAATCGGGATTCCAATATGTCGGCACAAGGAAATAATCGATAAAACCGAACGGCAAACCCCAAAGGCTGGCCCAGAGCAGTTCACGACGCAGGTTCTTCCGTTTCAAGAATACGAGGAGCCAAAAAACAAGAAGGATCGAACAACCGGTAATGTATGCGTATCTGTAGGGCATCGGGAAAGCAAACTTTTCGTTCTTGTTCTATCAGAAAATCGTAAAGCCCCGTCACGAACCTCACTGGATCGTCCAACCGCCGTCCACGATGAGCGTTTGGCCCGTGATGTAGTCTGCTTTATGTGAAGCGAGAAAGACCACGGCGTGCGCGATGTCGGCGGGTTGGCCCATCTGCTTCCAGGGAATCCCGGAGGCTATTGCGGTCTTGGCTTTGTCATCTAAGCCGCCCGAAGCGCCCGGCGTCTCGATGGCGCCAGGTAGCACGGCGTTCACGTTTATCTTCCGCGGCGCAAGCTCAAGAGCAAGCGCACGAACCATGCCGTTCACTCCGCCCTTCGTCGCGCAGTAGTGTACGAGACCGGCGAAACCCACCACCGAAGCGATGGATGAAACATTCACGATCTTCGCGCCTTCTTTGAGATGCGGGAGAGCTGCTTTCGTCATAAGGAAAACGCCTTTCAGATTCACATTCATCACCTTGTCCCAATCTGCCTCTTCCATTTCGGCAAACGGCTTGAAGGGATAGATGCCAGCATTATTGACCAGAATATCCAAGCGGCCGAACTTCTCGATAGTCTTCGCCACGAGACCGTCGACGTCGTTCTTCTTTGTGACATCGCACACGACTCCGATGGCCTGTACGCCTCGCTTCTCTGCCTCTTGAGCTGCTTTGGCGCAATCTTCCTGATGCATATCCGCCACGACCACGTGGCACCCTTCATCGGCTAACGCGAGCACAATGCCAAGCCCGATGCCCTGCCGACCTCCCGTCACGATCGCTACGTTATCTTTGATATCCATATGAATGTTGTTGATGTATGTGAGGAACGACCGTGTTCAATTCTACCCCGTCCGACAAGAAGGGTAAACGGTCATTGCTTAAATCATCATTTCAAGAATAAAAGTGACACTTGAAATAATCTATTTATAGTGGTATACGTTAGCCAGTATTTCGCCGTTGCTCTGCAGCGGCTACGGGAGGGCAACATGAAGAATATCGGATGGTCCAGGTTTGTACTGGTAACATCCGCTCTGCTCTTGATCGGATGTGAGAGCTGGTGTCCGTGTGCCAGTCCTTCTGACCCGGGCTGTGGGCCCTCGCCCGCGCCTACGGTTGCGCCCAAGGTCGATCCGGTTCCGGGCGGGGTGGGCACGGCAACGATCAGCTTCACCTACGTTCCACCGCGCGGGAGCACCAGCAACCTGAGAGGGACTGTCCTTCACGCTCTGCCGGCTGACCACAAGGTCTTCTGCTGGATCAAGGTGAGCGGCGGCTGGTGGCCCAAACCCACCTTCACCGAACCGTTCACCGCCATCAAGGCCGATGGCTCCTGGGAGTGCGACATCACGACGGGCGGTGATGACCAGTTGGCCGTCGAGGTCAGAGCGTACCTTGTCACCAAGAACTTCTCTTGGATTTGGCCTCGAGATACCGCCATGCCGTCTGTGAACGGCGCGGATGTTCTTGCGGTCGTCATTGCTGAGCGATAGTCCGAACGTTGCTCAGTACGAACCGCCGGTCGGCGAAATCCGACCGGCGTTGTGTTGCCGATCCAAGATTTCATTGACAACTTTATAACCTGCCGTGAGGCAAACACGGAAAAAGAATAGCATACCAGCCGGTCGATAAGCCGTTGCGGTTCAAATCGACTTCTTCTCTCCCAATGACGACCACGCCAGAAGCACAAATCCCAATCCCCACGCCACATCCGCCACATCGTTCCTTTTCTTAATCAGAGAAACGACGAACCACAAGCTCATGTAGGCCCAAAGGACCGATGCGAGTGTTGCGTAGTAGTTCACAACCCTAACTTTTTCGCGATGAAAAAGGTCGCCGTCGAAACCAGTGCCGCAAGCGTGGCTCCCCACGCCAGATCAACGATCGTCACGAGAAGCGGCCAATCTTTTGTCAGCGCAAGATTCGTCAAATCGTACGTGGCGTAGGTAATCAGCCCAAAAAGCGCTCCGTATGCAAGCGCACGCGTCCAGGTGCCCTTTTCGATAGCCGGCGCAATAACAAATACCACCAGGCCCACAACGAACAAAAGATAAAATATTATCGCCGCTATCCAATTCACATCGGTTTTCATTAAGTAGCCTATCTGGTCTCGATAGAAATTCTTCGCCACAAGCCCGAGCCAAACCATATCAATAGCGAAAAATACCGGCAGCGCGATGAGGTAAAGTTTTATGAACATATTTATCTATTCAGATACGTGATCGTTAATTGCAGGACTGTCGCAAATGAAACCCAGAGTAGATATGGAACTTGAGCATAAGTGATCCAGCGTGCGTGCGGATAAATGGCTGCCATTGCCCAGATAAGCGTGCCGAGGACGAGGAGGATATCAGCGGCCGCGAGGAGGTTGTTCTTTAATCCGAACTGCAACGGTGTAAACGCGAAATTAAAAACGAGATTGAGGACGAACGGTAGCGCAACCACGAAAGCAACTTGCTTTTGCCACGCCATTAAAAAAACTTTCCCAAAAGATATCGCTATCAAAACATATAAAAATGTCCACACCGGACCGAAGAGCCAAGACGGCGGCGACCACGATGGTTTGATGAGTTGCGAGTACCAGTTATAGGTATTCATTTCTTTTCAATTGTAACACGCATTCTTCCGCCTAATGATAATGTGAGCGCCCATTAATGAATGCTCACTTTGCAATTGCGGGGGCGGAAGGAATCGAACCCTCGTCATCGGTTTTGGAGACCGAAGTCCTACCATTGAACGACGCCCCCGTTCACTGGCCTATGGTTTATAGCTTATGGTAAACGGGCGAAAATTCAAGGCGCGCCGTCCGGCGCGCCTTTCCATTACTTCCCGCTGATCTTGCCCTCTTTATGCTTGGTCTTCTTCCTGCACCACGTGCAGTATTTTTTAAGCTCTATCTTCCGCTCTACTTTCTTCTTGTTCTTGCGGGTATAAAAATTCCGGCGCTTGCAGACGTCGCACCGCAGAACGATAAGATTGTCGGAACGCTTTACTTTCGCCATAATGCATGGCTATCCTAGCGGAAAAGACGGAAATCTGCAAGCCAGAGACTCTTATGGGTCGTTCCAAAAGCGTTTGTCGGCGGTGCGCTCGGTCCGGTCATTGGACGGACGACCGGTGTTTCCCAACGACGCAGGGATGCTCCGCTGCGTTCCGCTACGGTTATATTCACTCAAGGCAAGCTCGGCGCGGTTCATATCTTTCGTCGACGAACCGCTGTACGCCATATCTGCCGCAGCGATAACCGCGCGAACGGCGTCGGAACAGCCGAACGCCGCGCAGTTCAGGCGCGCCGTGAGAAGTTCTACCACAAGCGCCATGCGCGATTTATCAAGCGGTACTCGGCGTTCATCGGTTGTTTTTCGCAATGGGTTCGCATAATACGCACCGAGTAATTTTTCGGGACTGTTCACATTCTTCCTGGCGGGATTCCCCACGCGAATGACCCCGTTCACTTTTTCCGACAAAATACGGCGCGTGAAATCCCCATACTGACGCCAAAATGTTCCGGTGCGGGTCACCGGCCGTTCGGTCTGCATGTCATCATAGGCGATGACGCATGTCCGTTCATCGCCCACCGCGAGCGTGCCGCTGCATCCGGCGCCCGCAAGCGATGCATAGCCCGTTGCGGCATTCGGCGTCACCGCGTATGAACCTGCGCTGAGCGTCACTACCGCACCGGACGATGAACCCGGAACGGAACCGGACGGCGAAACGGCCGTGCCTTGAACCGTTGCGGAGAAATCCGCGGCAGTCTTCGTGCCGCCGCTGTCGTTCGTTACCGTGGTCACGATGGTAAGTTTCGGTTGAATGTCGTGGTTCGTCACCGTGCATGATGCAATGGCGCCGAAGGCAAGCGTCACGTTCCCCTGCGCATCGCAATCGCCGCCGTAGGAAGGCGCGTAGCCCGGATCCGGCGCTTCGGAGACGCGATATGTTCCCGCGGCAAGTTCCACAGCAACGCCGCTTTTTGCAGGGAGGCCGCCGATCGTGAACACAAAATCATTCGCGGTCTTCGTGCCGCCATCGTCATTCACGACGGTTTGTATCACCGTAAGTTTTGCCGGAACATCGTTCGCGGTAATGATGCAGACCGGCGAATCGCCGATGTTCACCGCACCGGAACAGTGTGACGAAAATTGTTGGGCATACCCGAACGGCGGCGCTTCGTCCACCGCGTATGAACCGCGATTCATCGTGACCATTGCTCCTGCATCCGTTCCGGGAAAGGAGGATGGCATGGCTTCATTGCCGGTCACAAGCACCGAAAAATCATCGGGTGCCGCCAGGCCGCCGTTGTCGTTCACGACATTGGTCGTGACGATGACCGAAGGTTGGATATCGTTCGCGGTCACCACGCAAGCGTGCCGCTCACCCAATCCCATCGTTCCCGAACAACCGCTGCTCATGAGCATTGCGTATCCCGACGCGGAAGCGGTGATGGCATATGGGCCCGCGCCGATACTTACCGTCTGTGCATTTGGTGAACCGGCGAATGTCGCACGCGAAGGATTCACCCCATTCACGGTGAGCGCGATGTTCTCCGGAAAACTCGTGCCGCCGTTGTCATTCACCACATTCACGGAAACATCCAGGAATGATGGCACGTCGTTATTCGATATGACGCAGATCTTCATCTCGCCAATGCCGACCGAACTGTTGCAGTTCGCGGAAAAACTTGCCGTGTAACCGCCGACCGTTGATTCAAAAATGGAATATCCGCCGGCATTCATATCAACGATCCTCCCCTCGCTCGATCCGGGAAACTGCGCGAATGCGCCCGGACCCGTAACATACATGGTGAAATTGGACGGTTCGGCCGTTCCGCCGTGGTCGTTCGTCACCTGCTTCACCACTTTGACCTGCGGCTGGATATCGTCGTTTTCGAGAACGCATGTCGGCGCGTCGCCCGGAATAAGCGTGATGGTCCCGTCCGCAGCACAATCACCCGTAATGGCGGAGGCATAGCCGAACGGCATGCCTTCCTGGCTCACCGTGTACATGCCGGGGGCAAGCTCATAGGTCTGTCCGGCCGCGGAGCCCGGTGACGGACTGCCGACGATATCACCCTGTTCATCGCGCACATGCACAAGCACCTGCGAGGGCCCTACTGTGCCGCCATTGTCGTTCGTTATGTCCGTCACGACCGTGAGAACGGGCGCACTATTTCCCTCTCCCCAGCTCCGCATGAAACTCACGCTCGTCCGCCGCAAGCGGCGGAGGAATTGAGTAAAGGGCGCTACTACGGGATTTGGCTGGACCAGCCGCACGGCGGCCGCCTGCTGGTTCGGCACCCCATTTCCGAAATCGCTTGCACGACTCAGCGAGAGATCCGTAAAGAACACAAAAGCTGCGGCGGCTACCGCCACGACACCGATGATACGAAAAAGCATGCGCATCATACGTAAACCGGCCCACAACAAAACTATTGCTGCCGCTTCCAGTATACCAGGTACTAGAAATTCGGGCGGGTTGCATATCCCCCATGCTCGAATTCTCACTCCCTGGCATGCCACGCAAACCTTGGCGTATCAGGGCGCGGGAGCCAACGCCTCTATCGTCTTCTCCAGCGCTCCCAGTCCTTCATACCGAACGGCAATCATCCCGCACTGTGCTGCAATCTCAATATTTCGTTCACTGTCGTCTATGAACAGTATATCGCTCGGATCGCACCCCGCGCGGGCGATGGCAAGCTCAAATATCCTCGGATCAGGTTTTACGAGGTGCACATCCGAAGAAATAATTGCGGGGTCGAACAGCGCGAGATCGTCTTTCAGAATATCCTCCAACAGCGTGCGTGGAATGTTCGTGAGGAGTCCCACGGCGAAACGGGATTTCAGTTCGCGAATATATTCCAGGAGCTCTTGGTCCACCTCGGGTGCGTGCGAAGCCACGTCGCGAATGCTTGCCACGGGGACTTGGGTTTCTGCCGAGATGCCTTCTTGGAGTTTTGCCTCGGGAAGATCGCCGAGATCCAACTCATCAAGCGCCCTTACCCACTTCGCTTGTCCTTCCGCCGGGACGAATTTCCGGATGACCTGCATATAAACGGGCGTTGAGATGACGCCGAAAAAATCAAAAAGGATGACTTTCATCGTGAGCGGAATTATACCTTACTCGTGAGCCGTTGGGGAGGATCTCACGTCGCGAGTCGCTGTATAGCAACTCGCTCTTGGGAACCCATCGGTTCCCAGCTTCCGTCACGGGAAAACTCCCGTTTTCCCGAACCCTTTCCCGTTCAATCCTCCCTAAGATCAATGTGGTCCTTCGATTTACTCAGGACAAATGTAAAAACCGCATGAAGCGGTTTTTACATTTGAGCCGTTGGGGAGGATTGAACTCCCGACCTACTCCTTACCATGGAGTCGCTCTACCACTG
>JBEEJO010000034.1:0-8509 GCA_041169145.1 Candidatus Parcubacteria bacterium
CAAACCCATCACTACGGTTACGCCTTCGGTTTATCCAAACGGTCGAGCTTCAGCGCATGTACGCCGTAATACACAACCATGGCGATAACAATGAAATCGATGAGGGTCGAGAGGAACGCGCCATACTTGAAGACGATGGGGCCGATGGCGAACGTTGCGGTCGTGAGCCCCGAAGCCGCACCGAGTATTACGCCCAAGATCGGATTGATGATGTTCTCGATGAGCGATGTCACGAGTTTCGATACCGCACCGCCAAGAATGAAGCCGACGGCGAGACCGACCACGCCCTGTTTGCGGATGAAATCTATAAATCCTGACATGGTATATTCTTCGTTTTTCACGACCTTTTATTCTTATTGTCGGGCCGCCGGGAATTGAACCCGGTCTCCGTGTACCCAAAACACGTGTACTGCCGGTATACTACGGCCCGCTTGCATGTTCGCACTTCACCATATCCGATTTTTAGGCTAGTATCAAACGCGAACTGCCCCCGTAGCATAATGGATAGTGCAGGGCTCTTCTAAGGCCTTGATGTGGGTTCGATTCCTACCGGGGGCGCAGTTATCCAAACGTAAAGGTGAATGCTTTGAGTCCCGGCGATTCAATGAGAAGCTCCAGCGTGTGTTTGCCTGGTGCTGATTCGTGAATGAGATGGTAGAGACGATCGGACTGAATAGTCACGGAACCGTTCTGCACATCCGCGCCGGCGATATCAGCAGGCACCGGTACGCCGTCGCGCAGGACCGTTATTTTCGTCCCGCTTTGCGATAACGCAACAACATACACATTCTTCGCCAAATATCGATATGCGATCTTCGCACCGGCAGTCTTATTCTCCGCATACTCGTCCGCAAAATTCCACGTCCCGGAAAGATAGAATCCATCGAACCCGGGCACGCCTGATATTGTAAGCGTCTGCTCACCGGGCACGCCCGGCTTGCCGTTCGCAAAGAACTCGTTCCGCGCAGAACCGAAATAGGTCTCTGGGCTTATCGAGCCGCCAGTCGGCGTATCCACCGAAATGTCCACGGTCCCCGTTATAGCCGGCTGGTCTATCTGCAGAACATTCGCCCGTTCTGCAAGCGCACGCTGGATCTGCCGCTCCGTCTCTTCGTATCCGCCTTCGCCGATATGGTCGTACACGACAAATCCGTCAATATCAACAAGATACTTCCTCGGCCAGTAACGATTCCCATAGGCGAACCATGTTCCGTAGTCGTTGTCCTGTATCACGGGATATTGAATGCCCAAGCGTCGCGTCGCTTCAAGTACATTGTCGTAGTTTTTCTCGAACATGAACTCCGGCGTGTGGATACCGACGATCTCAAGTCCCTGGTCTTTGTATTTTTCATACCACGCATTGAGATACGGTGTTGTCCGCTGACAGTTGATGCATGAATAGGTCCAGAAATCCACGAGGATGACCTTCTTCCCCACGAGGTCGGCAAGTTTCAAGGATGTTTGGCCCGGCGGAAGATTAATAAAGCCAGACGGCGAAACGATCTCCTGCGCGCGTTTATATAATTTCTGCTTCTCAACAATGCGCGCCGAGGGGGCTGCTGGCGGCGGCGTGGCCGGCGGCGTATTCACGAACGGGTCTGTCGCGAGCGGTTTCGTGCTTGTACAGCTACCGTTGGCGCATGTGGATTGGTTCTGCAACGTGGTATCAATGGAGATATCGCTCGTCCCGGGCGCACGGTACTGCGCACGTTCCGGTGACTTCATGAACTCAATGAATAGAATGACACCGCCGATGAGGAGGATAGCGCCGATAAGTTTTTTATTCAGAGGCGCCTTCATGTGCCTGTGCGCGCTGATGTAGTTGCAAGATACGACAGAAACCCAGGAATAAGCGGGAGGATGCACGGCGAGAGGAACGAACCAAGCCCGGCGATAAAAGCGATACCGAGGTTCACAAAACTAAATTCCATAATATTTCCGCCGGCGCCCGAAACGAGGTTCAGCGCGCCCAAAAAGTTCGCAAGGAACTCCAGGTTTGCAATGCGATTCAGCTCTCCAGCGAAGATAAGAATACCGAGCACGACAAGCAACAAACCGAACACGCGTTGGATCCAGATCAGAGCGGAACCGGCACGACGAATGAGCACTGCTGCCTCACCAGCAAACAATCCCACTATGAGGAATGGAATGCCGATGCCAAGCGTATATGCCACGAGAAGAACGAAAGCGCTTGTCGCTTGCGTTGATGCGAGGACCAGGATCGCGCCGAGCGCCGCGGATACGCACGGCGTCCAGCCAACGGCGAATGCCGCGCCGAAGACGAACGAAGTGAGGTGCCGCGAACTGAATGAACGCGCGGCGAACGTATGCTCGCGCATGAGGAATTCAGGCGTCCAGATGCCCATCGTAAAGAGCCCGAATGCGATGATAATAATACCGCCCACGCGCCCGAGCCATTCTTGTGCCGCATAGGCAGAAGCCGAGAGCGTCGTCTGAAGAAGAACGCCTACCAACGAAAAAACAACGGAAAATCCAAGCACGAAGAATACGCTCGCAAGGAACGTATCCCACCGACCTGGTTTCATCGCTGCGCCCTCGGTCATGTGAAAACATTATAGCGCACAGACCCGTATTGGACAGCGGATGATTTCTCTATACTATAGGGAGGCACGCGCGCTGAACTCCGCGGATTAGGACGTCGCGAAAGATTTGGACGGTTAGCTCAGTTGGTTAGAGCGCTTCGTTTACACCGAAGAGGCCGCAGGTTCGAATCCTGCACCGTCCACTAAATCAATCCCCTCAGCGCGCAAAAGAGAGTAGCCCATCGTAAGGACGGGCCACTCTCTTTTGCGCCAAGAGAATCGGCTAAGGAATCCGTGTCGAGAACCTATACTGCGATCTGTTTCAGTTTGAACGGCTTCATCAGCGCCGCGAATTCTTCCTGCTCGATGGTCTCCTTCTCGATGAGCACCCGCGCTATGGTATCCAGCGCTTTCTTGTTCTCTTTCAGTATTTTCTCCGTCGCATGGTACGCGCGATCGATAAACTTCCGCACCTCGTTGTCTATCTTTGCCGCAACCTCTTCGGAATAATTCCGCTCGGTCGTCATCTCGCGCCCGAGAAACACCATCTCTTCGGTCTTGCCGAATGTGATGGGTCCGAGATCGCTCATGCCGTATTTCGTCACCAGCTTCCGCGCAAGATGTGACGCCTCCTTCAGATCGTTCGAAGCGCCCGTGGAAATATCCTTGAACGTCAGTTGTTCCGAAATATACCCGCCGAGCATCACGGCGATATCGCCCAAGAGCTGGCTTTTTTGCCGCAAATGGCGGTCTTCACCGGGAAGTTTCAGCGTGTAGCCGCCCGCAAACCCTCGGCTCACGACGGAGATCTTGTGCACCGGGTCTCCGTCCTTAATGGATGCGACCACAAGCGCATGTCCGCTCTCATGGTATGCGGTTATCTCTTTTTCTTTCGGAGAAATAGCGCGGCTCTTGCGTTCGGGACCGAGCATCACTTTTTCAACAGACTCAAAAAGATCCTGTTGCGAGATGGATTTCTTCCCGCCCCTGCCGGCAAGAAGCGCGCCCTCATTCATAAGGTTCGCGAGGTCGGCGCCGGAAAATCCGGGTGTGCGAATGGCGAGTTTCTTGAGGTCAATATTCGCATCAAGCGCTTTCCCTTTGCCGTGTATCTTCAATATCTCTTCGCGATCGGAAAGATCGGGAAGATCGAGCACGACGCGCCGGTCGAACCGCCCGGGACGGAGAAGCGCGGGGTCCAAGATGTCCGGCCGATTCGTCGCGGCAAGCACGATCACGCGCGTGTCGCGATCAAATCCATCCAACTCCACGAGGATCTGGTTCAGCGTCTGCTCGCGTTCATCGTTCCCGCCGCCGAGACCTGCGCCGCGCTGGCGGCCAACGGCATCTATCTCATCGATGAAGAGTATCGCCGGCGCAGAACGCTTTGCGATCGCGAACGCATCGCGAGTTCTGGACGCGCCGACGCCGACGAACATCTCGACGAATTCCGACGCAGAGATGCTGAAGAACGGAACATTGCTTTCGCCCGCGACGGCGCGCGCAATGAGCGTCTTTCCCGTGCCCGGCGGACCCATAAGAAGCACGCCCCGCGGCACGCGGGCACCGAGGTCCAAGAACTTCTTCGGATTTTTCAAAAAATCAACGATCTCAACGAGCTCTTCTTTCGCTTCTTTGAGCCCCGCGACGTCTTTGAATGTCGTTTTCTGTTTTCCGCCGACCGCGAGCCGGATGTTGGAGCGCCCGAACGTGAACGCTTGGTTCATCCCGCCGCGCGCCTGGCGGAACATCACCCAAAAGACGATACCGATGACGATGATGGGGAGAAGCGTCGGGATGAGAATACCCGCCCAAAACTTCCAACCCTCTTCTGCTTTCACCCCAAGCTTGACCTTCTGCAGCGCTTCGGACGTCACGCCGAAATTCTTGAGCGTTTCAGAGACTCCCGACTCGGCTTCTTTCTGCGAAACCGCATTCGTGCCATCCGCAAGCTTCACTTCCAGATCGTCCGCGACGACCGTTATCTCGGCTACGGCGCCGGCATTGATCTTCTCCGCAAGTTGATTGAGCGAGAGTTGTTCCGGCTCCTTCGCGGGAACCATAAAGAGCGAAAATACCATGGAAATCACGATGAGCGTCGTGATGGCGAAAAAGAGATGTCGGTAAAAGTTGGTCATAATGAGAAGTGGGTGGAACTGTTTAGAGCACAAGCATTGTAGTATGCGCGACGACGGACTGTCAAAAATCCATCCCGAAAACGGGTACGAAACGGCACAAAATGCGATTAACCGAGTTTTTCCAAAAACTGCGCGCCGTCTTCGCGGAACTTTTCCACCTCTTCCTGCACCAGCTGGTCAAAATTCGGCACGCGGTCGGTGAGGAACGAAAGGACCTCATCGGGAGTTTTCGCGCGTTCCAGGACCGAAGTGAATTCCGCCTGCTGTTTTTCGTCAAGCGTATCCATCACGCGCATGAACACCGCCTCGTACACCACCTGGCCGATGCCTTCCAATATCTTTATCTGCTGGCTTTCCGGAAGCTTGTGAAGCTCCAACATGTCCAGGATCGTCTTTTTCACGGGGTCTTGCATATGAAGATGGTTCTATTTTCGCATGTTGCACCGCTCTTGTCTAAATGTCATGGCGCGATGAGCGCCTCCGCAACGATCACATCCGACCTCCCGCCGTTCGCCATAAATCGGGCGAGTTTTTCGGCGAGCTTCAGATGCCGGTCGCCGATCAGGATAGCGCTTCCGCGATTGCCGGGAAGAAAGAAATTCACAACCTTCTCAAGCTTTCCTCCATCAATACCTCCGCCTTCCACAGTAAGATTTTTCACAAAATCAGCGACGCGCATATCGCGGATCGTTGCGGCATACCCATAATCCCCCCGCAAACTTACCGTGAACAGATCTTCTTTCGTGAATCCGAGCTCGGTGAGCGCGGAAAGCTCCTGGGGCGACACCGCGCCGACGGTTTTCGCAAGCTCAAAGTCCTGCCTGAACATGTCGGGTTCGCGCAGAACCTCCGCGGGCGACATCTTTCCGCCCGAGAGCTCGACATGGCGCTCTACGCCGTGCACAAAACACTCTTTCCCCAGCGGCGAAAGCTCATTATACCGGTCGGCATAATGTGCGGTAACTTCTTGCACGATAGTGGAGCGAAGTGCCGACGTTTCCTGCGCCGTTGCTGCAACTTCAGCAACGGACGAATGATGCGCCTCGGATGGAGCAAGTGCATCGGCAAGAAAAGAAGATTGTTTCACCGGCGTGGAGATGGGTGTTTCAGGAACGATTTCCACCCCCTGTTCAACGGGAACCTTGGCAGCGGACGGGGGCTCCGGCACCGGGCGGAGCGGCTCGTGATGAATATTATTCTCGGGCACTGCGGCATGTTTCGCCTGGACCTCCGGAACAGCGCCGCCTTGGGCATGGTGGGATTCCGCAACGTCCGCCGCGCGGGGGTACGCGCCGTAGTCGTACGCATTGCCTCCCTCTATCCGCAGACCGCCATTGCTTTCGAGGATGATCTTCGTTCCGGGTGGATGGATGCCCAATTGCGTCGTTCCCTTCGGCCCGATGAATCCCAGGTCTTTCAATATCTGCGTTGTGCGCGAGTTCAATGCATGTTGGACTTTCGCGCCATTCTGCAGATCTTCCGGTTTCAGGCCGAACTGTTCGGGGTGCGCGGTGAGCTGTGCTCGAAGCTGGCGCCGCACCGGGCCCCATGCGCCCTCGCCCTTCTTCACGGTCGCCAACTCATCAAGTTGAGCGCTGAGCGGCGGCTGTTCGGGATGGAGCGCACGAACTTCATGAAGCGGCGTTTCCGCGGCGCGCTCGGGAGACGGCACGACTTCCGATGCGTGGACCGGCTCCGACGTCGGGCGGACTTCCGGTGCTTCAAGAACGGATGACTTCGGCGCCGGCGTCGCTTCGGTCATGGCTCCGATCGACGGCTTCGGTCCGATAGGCGCATGTTCCATACCGCCCGACTTCATCCATGAAAGGTCGAGTCCGGCCGCATGGTGTGCGACCGATGACGCCCCGTACCCCAGCGCAAAACCGCTGACGGCCGTCGCCGCGGCTTTCACTATTGCTCTTCGTTTGGCGATGGCGTACCGCGCGTCCATGATGCCCTGGTATTCCTGACTCAACTTCATAAGAGCCTTCACTGCGGTATCGGGGTCAATGGTTTCCACATCGCGCATGTCGTCCTTGAGCTTACGCTCGCGGGCATCAAGACGATCTATCTCTGCTTGCAACGCGCGTGTTTCATATGTATCGGCAAGCTCACCGGCTTTATACCCTCCGAGGACGCCGGCAGCCGTACCGATGACGCGCCGCCCGGCATAGAGGGCAGCCGCACCGGCGGACATGGCTCCGAAATACGCGCCGGCGCCGGCGATGCCAACGCCGACCGCGGCACCGATCGCGATCTTCTGCGATTTTGTGCGCTTCCCGTACCAATTGCGATACTCCTCCCATAAAGTCCTGATCTTCCCCTTTTCGGCTCCCGGCCACTCCGCAAGCTTCATTCGGTTCAGCGTGAGCGATTCCTGAACGAACAATTCATCGTACACTTTTGCGCGCGCCTGCTCCCTCGCGTGCTCGGCGTCGCCATTGCCCCCAACAAAGCGGCCGACCTCTATCTTCTGCAAATGGAGCGCAAGCTCTGTCCTCGCATATTCATAATCGATCTTGTGCTGTTCAAGCTCATACGCTTGTTTCACGTCCTCTCCATCTTCAACGCCCTGCTCGCGGAGACGCGTAAAGAAAACATTCTTTCTATTTTCGGCTTCTTGGCGTTGCTCCTTCGTGGAACTGGCGCGTTCCAGCACTATTTTGTCGCCGGGGGCCAGGACCGCTCCGAGTTCGGCGCGTTTCATGGTGCGTTCCAACTTCCGCCGGCTCCAAAATCCCCTGTGTTTTTTTGTAAACTCGGTGGCCCAACGTTCGCTATCAACGTATAGCTTGCGCTTGTCCGTCAATTCGGCGCGCAACATGCGTTCACGCTCTTCCGGCGTAAGCTCTTTCTCCGCAACGGCCTCATTGACTCGCCCTACCGCATCATGAACGCCGAGCTCTGTGCGCAATGCCTGCTGTTGATCCTCCATGGATTGCACATCTGCCGCGGCATGGCGCCCGTGCGCGTTCTCTTCTTTCAATCGCGCAAGCTCGCCGCTTGCGACGGCTTCCGCGTATCGATCGCTGATCGCCATTGGATTGGTTTCCACCTCTCGGCGTACGATACCGAACCCATCGGCGAATGCACGAAGGTCGCCGCCTTGTTCCAGGCGTTTCAAAAACTCCGGTGGCAACACAAGCTCGACCGCCAGAGCATCGTTTCCCTTATTTCGTTCCAGCGCCTCGCGAAGATCGTGGAAATTCGTGAAATGCTGCCGAAACGGTTCGGCGCGTTCGTCCGTACCGCGTGGGCGCGTGGAAAGTTCGTAGTAAAAACTTACATCATGCGGATCGATTCCCATACGATCCTTAAAGTACCCGAATGCGGGATCGTATGTCCGTTTATACGGAAGATCGGGGTCGATCGATTCCCGCGTTTCGCGTTCGAGCTCAACGATATCCGCTTTACCAGCAGCTTCTTGCCGTACGTCGCGGAACCGCTCCTCGATGGGACCGAGCTGCTCATCTTCGTGCTTTCCGGGGACGCCCAGCGCGCCTCCGCTTTCCATCGGAGAAAACCCGCTTGTTTCTTGGTCTCCGTCCAAACGCATATGACACCACTATACTCCGCGAGCGCACGTGGAGCAATGATTTTCGGAGCAAAAATTGATTTTTCTATCCGTGCGCGCTAGAGTAACGGACGATGGTGCCTATAGTTTAGTGGTAGAACACCGCTCTGTGGCAGCGGATGTGAGGGTTCGATTCCCTCTAGGCACCCCAAAACAAAAACACCGTCAGGGGTGTTTTTGTTTTGTCCCGAGCGAAGCGAGGGCTACTGTATTATCCCGTGCTTCCGAATCCCCCGCGGGACTTGTTCTTTATC
>JBEEJO010000035.1:0-8332 GCA_041169145.1 Candidatus Parcubacteria bacterium
CGCGAGCGGCCACGCGAAAGGGGAGCATGTGTCGCCCGGCGTGCGCATCGGCTATTACCGCCAGGATTTTTCCACGCTGGATTTCGGACAGACCGTCTATCAGGCGCTTGCGGACGTGATGCGCGACGGCACGGAGCAGGAATTGCGCTCGCATGCCGCCGGATTCCTTCTTGACGCGGAGATCCTCAAGACGAAGATCGGCGCGCTCTCCGAGGGTCAGAAAGGTCTCGTGGCTTTCGCCGGGCTGGTCCTGTTGCGGCCGGGGCTTCTTATTCTTGATGAGCCGACGAATCATATCAACTTCCGGCATATTCCGGTCATCGCGGCGGCGCTTACCAAATACGACGGAGCAATGATCCTCGTGAGCCACGTTCCCGAGTTCGTGAAAAGCATCCGCATTGACCAGGTGCTTGACCTTGAGGCGCTATGATCGTTCCGGGGAATAGGATGACGGGTTTCGGTGTGATATGGTGAAGGTATGAACGATCCATCGCTTGTGTCTCCCGTATCTCCTGCGCCTTGCTCTTCGTGCGGAAATTCGATTCCCGCCGACGCCTTTTTCTGTCCGCGCTGCGGGAAACAGGTCAAGGAGCCTCCGCTTTCAACCTCGGTGCTCATGCTGGGATGGATTTTCTTTCTCAGTATTTGCCTGCCGCCGCTCGGTCTGTGGCCGGGCATCAAGTATGTGAGACACAGCGATCCGGATACCAAACGCATCGGACTCATCGCCATCGTGCTCACGATCCTTTCGTCCGCGATATCAGTCTGGCTTACGTTCAAGCTCGCCAATATATATGTGGAAACGATCACGCAAATATCCGGTCTGTAGCATACGACACCACGATGCTTATTGATGACGTCGTTGTAAAAATATCCGCCGGGAGTGGCGGCAAGGGCGCCGTGGCGTTCAATAAGAACCTTATGAGCCTCGGTCCCGCCGGCGGGAGCGGTGGGAAGGGCGGCAGCGTATACATAGAAGGCGTCTCGGACCTCAGCATGCTGAATCAGTTCCGCTACAGGAAATCGCTTGCCGCGGAAGACGGCCGCGACGGGCGCGACCAGTTCCGCGACGGTCATGACGGAAAGGACCTTATCATCAAAGTTCCCGTCGGGACGGTGATACACGACCTCATTACGCCGAACGACGTTGAAGTGACGAAGGTCGGAGAGCGGGTGCTCGTGGTGCGCGGCGGGCGGGGCGGAAAAGGGAATTTCCATTTCCGTTCCGCGAAGAACACGAGCCCGAAAGAGTTCCAGGTCGGGCTCCCGGGAGAACGGTCCACGTTTCGATTGGAGCTCAAACTTATCGCGGATGTGGGTTTCGTCGGTCTTCCGAATGTCGGGAAGACCAGCTTGTTGAACGAACTCACGAATGCAAAAAGTAAAGTGGCGAACTATGCGTTTACGACGCTGGAACCGAACCTCGGCGCGTATTACGAACTGATCCTCGCGGACATTCCGGGCCTGATCGAAGGCTCATCAGCGGGGAAGGGTTTGGGCATTAAATTTTTACGCCACATCGAACGGACGCCCGTCATTTTCCATTTTATTTCCGCCGAGTCGGCGGATCCCACGAAGGATTACGCGATCATCCGCAAGGAGTTGGGAACGCACAATAAGGAACTGTTGACGAAACCGGAATACCTTTTCCTATCAAAGAGCGACCTCGTTTCGGACGATGAGATCAAGAAAAAACTTGCGATCCTCCGGAAGATACGCGCGAACGCAAGCGCCATTTCCATCCACGATTCCGAAAGTTTGAAGGACGTTCAGCGGATCCTGAACGCGATACAGCGAAAGAAATAGCAGGTTTCTCTGCGCTTTGTGTTGTGTCATACTGTATCGCATGAGGTCTCTGGAGCTCGGCGTGGACGTCGGCGGAACGAAGATACGTTTTATTGTCGTGCGTGGCGTGCGCGTGATCGCGGCAAAAGAATTTCCGACGCCGCCGGGCGCGTCCGGGTTCCATGCGGCGCTGTGCGGTATCGCGGCATTCGCCGCGGCTCGCGGGATCCGAACGATCGGCGTGGGAACGGCCGGCGAGGTGCGTGGAACGGTATGTCTCCGCTCAGCGAACTTGCCGGCCCTCCGGAACTACGATTTCCGGCGGGCGTTCCCGCGCCCGTTCCGCGTGCGGGTAGACAACGACGCACGGTGTTTCGCGCGTGCGGCGATGCGGGATCCCGCGGTCGGCCGTTCAGTAACATTCTGCAGTACGCTTGGCACGGGCATCGGACGGGCGGTCCTTCGGGATCGGAACGTGATGCTCGTTCGGGCATTTGAGCCGGCGGAACGATGGGAACGCGGCTATCAGCGCCTTCGTTCGTCGCCGCTTCTTGCGGAATTCCTCGCGCCGCGGCTTCTTGCGCTTGCGCGGCGATATTCGGCGCTGTCGTTCGTTTTCGGCGGAGGAACATTTCGCCGCAAGAATTTTATCGTGGATCTTCGTTCCGCGCTTCGGCGCCGCGGTTTTCGCGGGTCCGTGCGCGAATCGCGCCTGCATCAAAATTCCGTCGCGTTCGGCGCGGTACTGCTGTGGCGTCGCGGCATATCCATGCGGTAGTGGTGACGGTTTTGCCGATATGGTAGAGTGAGTCGGTGCTGATCGGTCTTATTGCATTCGTCGGACTTTCTTTCCTCATCCTCATGCACGAGGCGGCGCATTTTGCGACCGCAAAACTATTCGGTCTTCGGGTGCATGAGTTCGGACTCGGATTCCCTCCACGGATTTTTGTTTGGAAAAAAGGGGAGACCGAATATAGCGTAAACATCCTGTTCTTCGGGGGTTTCGTCCGCATCGCCGGCGAGAACGACCGGCTGACGAACGAGCCGAACGCGCATGCGGATCTTTCGCCCGAGGAGCGGGGACGATACTTTTCCGTCCAGCCGGCGTGGAAGAAGGCCATCGTCATCGTCGCGGGAGTATTGATGAATTTTATCATCGGATGGCTGTTGTTCGCCGGCGTTTTTATGACGGGAACCGAACAGGCCGTCGTTGTGACCGGGCTTCAGCCGGGTTCGCCGGCGGTCGCTGCCGGTTTTGAGAGCGGGGATGTGCTTGAGGGATTCAAATCGTCCGATGAGTTCATTGTGTTCGTGAACGCGCACCGCGGCGAAGATACGTCATTCACCGTCCGCCGCGGCGATGAAACGGTGACGCTCCGCGCCGCGCCGCGCGTGATAACGCGCGAAGGCGAAGGAGCGCTCGGCGTCTTTCTTGGCGATGCCGGGTTCGCCAGCCGGTCGTTCACGCAGGCGCTACGGGATGGTCTGTGGCAGACGGGTCTTGTTTTCTGGTATACGCTCACCGCGTTCGGTGAACTGCTCCAAAGCATTTTCATGCATGCGCGCATCCCGGCGGGCGTCGCGGGACCGGTGGGGATCTTTACCGTGGCCCAGGAAACGGGGAAACTTGGCCTCATCTATCTGGTCCAGCTCCTCGCGCTCATTTCCGTGAACCTTTCGGTCCTGAACCTTATTCCATTCCCCGCACTTGACGGCGGACGGCTTGCGCTTATCGCGATCGAAAAACTGAAGGGCTCGCCCGTTTCCGCCCGCGTCGAAGCGTTTTTGAACGGACTTGGATTCGCTTTTCTTATGCTGCTCTTCCTCGGCATTACGGTGAATGACATTGTGCGCCTGTTCCAGTGATCGTTCTGCGGCGCGCGCGAGGTTCATGCGCGCGGTGCGTAACGGTGCCGTTCGGCGTGTGATATAATTCATGCGTGCGTGATCTGAAAACGGTCAAAGCGGAGACCGAGAAGCTCTTGGCGTCCCCGCCTGCGGAGGTTTCCATCATCGATCTCGTCGACGTGCTCGTTGAGTACGGTTTTCGCGCGCGCGCATCGGATATCCACTTTGAGCCGGCAACGGATAAGGTGCTGGTGCGGTACCGTATCGACGGCATTCTGCACGATGGATTTACTCTTCCGAAACAGCTCCAGCAAGAGGTCATTAGCCGCATCAAAGTCCTTTCCGGCCTCAAGACAGACGTGCACCATGTTCCCCAGGACGGCCGCATTCGGGTGAAGATAAAAGAAGGCGGCGAAGTGGACGTGCGCATTTCCATCGTTCCGACGTATTACGCCGAGAATTGCGTGATGCGGCTTCTTGCTGAGGCGAGCCAGATCTTCAACCTTGAAGACCTCGGATTCACGAAAGAACAGATGGTGTCCATCGGTCAGGCGGTACGGAAACCGTACGGCATGATCCTCGCGAACGGTCCGACCGGTTCAGGAAAGACGACGACGCTCTATACGCTCTTGAAACAGCTCAATACCCGCGATGTATCCATCATCACGATCGAGGACCCCATTGAATATTCTCTGGACGGTGTGACGCAGATACCGGTGAACGCGCAGGCGGGACTCACGTTCGCGAACGGTCTCAGGGCCATCCTCCGGCAGGACCCGAACGTCGTCATGGTCGGCGAGATACGCGACTCGGAAACGGCGACCATCGCCGTGAATGCCGCGTTGACCGGCCATCTGATGCTTTCCACTATTCACACGAACGATGCGGCGACGACATTCCCGCGGCTCATCGATATGGGCATCCCGCCTTTTCTCGTCGCATCCACGGTGAATGTTGCGGTTGCCCAGCGGCTTGTGCGTTTGGCCTGCAAAACGTGCCGCGCCCAGCGGGATGTGAGTCCCGACGATCTGAAGAACCTGAACGATGTGTCGAACCGGATGGAATTCAAGAAATTCTACATCAAGGGTCCCGGATGCAACGACTGCGACGGCATCGGTTACCGCAGCCGCATCGGCATCCACGAAGTGCTGGAGATCAACGAAGAGATACGCGCACTCATCACTGGCCATGCGGATTCGTCGCAGATCAGAGCTGCGGCGGTGAAGAACGGCATGATAACCATGGCGGAGGACGGCTTGCGGAAGGCGTCGGAGGGCGTGACGACCATTGAAGAGATATTCCGCATCATTCACGAATAAGAAGCACATCCTCGCCAGCACAAACCATTGCCATGAACCTCCGCAATTTCACAAGCCAAATATGGTCCCCGGTCTCCTTTCAAGACAAGATAAACTTTGCCCGACATCTATCGGTGGCCATTAAAAGCAGTATGCCGCTTTTGGAGGCGCTCAAGCTTATCCGGAAGCAGATATCGTCCAAAGGATTTTGCGCCATTATCGACGACATCATCAAGGACGTGAACAACGGACAGTTCCTGGCGCAGGGCATGCAGAAATACAGCCATGTGTTCGGGGATTTTTTCGTGAACATGGTGCGCGTGGGGGAGTCATCGGGGAATCTTTCGCAAACGCTTCTGTATCTTGCCCATGAGCTCCAGAAGCAGAAAGAGATCGCTTCCCGGGTGAAGTCGGCAATGGTATATCCGGCGGTCATCTTTTTTGCGACCATCATGATAACGGGATTTCTTGTGTTGTTCATTTTCCCGAAGATCCTTCCCGTGTTCGCCTCCCTGAATGTCCAGCTGCCGGCGACGACGCGCGCCCTCATCTTCGTGCTGAAATTCCTCCAGGACCATGGCCTCGCGTTCAGCATCGTGATGATATTCGCGATAACCGGTATGCGACTCACCCTTCTTATTCGTCCGGTGCACTTCATGTTCGACCAGCTCACGCTCATGACCCCGGTGATCTCTAAAGTTACCAGGAACATCACCCTGACGAATTTCACTCGTTCGCTTGGGATACTCTTGAAAAGCGGCATGACCATCGTGGACGCCCTGGAAATATCAAAAGGAACATTCCACAACTTGTACTATCGCCGCGAGATAGAAATGCTTATCGATGGCGTGAAACGCGGTGAGTCCATGACGCGTTATTTGGAAAGCCGCCCGACGCTCTTTCCGCCCATGATGGTCGGGATGATCCAGGTCGGCGAGACGACCGGGAACCTTGAAGAGAACCTGACGTACGTCGCTGAATTCTATGAAAGCGAAGTGAATGAATCGGTCGGGAATCTTACGATCGTCATCGAGCCGCTTCTCCTGCTCTTTATGGGCGTTCTCGTCGGATTCGTTGCGCTCTCCATCATTACTCCTATCTACAAGATCACTCAGGGTCTTCAAGTATA
This sequence comes from Candidatus Parcubacteria bacterium, assembly GCA_041169145.1. GTDB lineage: Bacteria > Patescibacteriota > Minisyncoccia > UBA6257 > 2-01-FULL-56-20 > DATJQA01. Next base: position 6,061 of record JBEEJO010000035.1, read on the forward strand.
ATATTATTCCACTGCCCTCTATGGCGTACCGCAACATGCAGGGACATGACGCACGCAAGGGCCTTACGCTCATCGAGACCCTCGTCGCTACGGGGCTTTTCGCGCTTATCGCGTATGCGATCTACGGGTCATTCGCGAACATCCTGGATATTTCCACGAATACGAAACTCATCGGTTCCGCGACCTCGGCCATGCAGAGCCAAGTGGAGATCATCCGCAATATGCCCTATACCGATGTCGGCATCGTCGGCGGCTGGCCGGTGGGCAAGCTTCCGGCATCTACGAGCACCGTGTACGACGGCACGCCATTCACGCTCTCCTTTACCGTGCGGAATATCGACGATCCTTTCGACGGCACGCTTGGCGGTTCCCCGAACGATACGGCCCCGGCTGATTACCGGCTCGTGTCCATCACGGCGAGCTGTCCGAAATGCGCCGCATATTTCCGGCCGGTGACCTTGACCGCTCGCGTTGCGCCGGATGGATTTGAGACGGATACGCAGAACGGAACGCTTTTTGTGAATGTCTTTGACGGGAACGGCGTGCCGGTTCCCGGGGCGAACGTGACGGTCGTGAACAACAGTACGACGCCGACGCTTCTCATCAACGACACGACGAACAACGACGGCTACCTCCAGCTCGTTGATGTTCCGACGTCGACCAATCGATATCAAGTGTGGGCAACGAAGAACGGATATTCGTCGGAGCGGACCTATATGCCGGGAGCCGCCGCGAATCCAAATCCGGTCCATAAACACGGGAGCGTCGCCACCGATCAACTTGAGATCGTCGTGTTGCCTATTGACCGGCTTGCGTTCGTGAGCATTGCCGCGCGCGATCCGTTCTGCGCGCCGTTATCGGGCGTACTGGTGAACGCGACCGGCTCAAAGCTCATCGGCACGAGCCCCGATGTGTTGAAGACGATGGTTACATCCACAACGGATGGGAGCGGAGTCGCGCAATTCTCTTTGGAATGGGATGCCTATGCTCTGGGAACGGCGCGTTCGGCATACGATATTTCGGGGTACGGCGCGGTTCCGCCATCGCTGATGATAGATCCCGGCGCGACAATAGCCATGACGTGGAATCTCCTGCCGAAGACATCATCGTCGCTCCTCGTTACGGTAACCGATCAGAACGGCCAGCGGCTCACCGAAGCAACGACAACGCTTACGAAGACCGGGTTCAGCCAATCGCGAACGACCGGCCTGTACTCGTTCGCCCAGACGAACTGGTCCGCGAGCGGAACGAGCGGATATTCGTCGCAGAGCGGCATGGTGGACACCGGCACTGCAGGAGAGTTCTCGCTTCTTCGAAACGCAAGCGGCACGTATACTACCGGCGTTGAAGAATGGCTCGTCTCCAACACCTTTGATATGGGAACATCCACGACTTCCTGGTATCGTCTTTCGTGGACGCCAACGACCCAGCCGCCATCAACAGGCGCGGGGAGCGTGAAGTTCCAGGTTGCGGCGAACAATGATAATACAACGTGGAATTTCGTGGGGCCGGACGGTTTGGGGACGTCATTCTTCACCGCAAGCGGCGGAGCCATCGTCGGTTTGAGCGGCAACCGCTATTTCCGTTATCGCGCGTACATGAAGACGGCAGACGAGAGCATTTCGCCGAACATTCAGGACCTTAGCGTAGTTTTCGGTTCCGCATGCACATCGCCCGGCCAGAGCTATCACGGCGGCCTTACTCCCGGTTCGTATACGCTCACTGTACAGCGTGCGGCGTTCCAAACGACCAGTACCGCGATCACCATCGGGTCGGGATGGCAGGATGTCGATGTCTCGCTTCTGCCTTCGTAATCTTTGCCTATGCATGCTTTTCCGGATAGAACATCGCGGATGGGGTTCACCTTCATCGAGGCTGTTATTGTTATCGGGCTTTATGCGGGCATTATGACGCTTATCCTGTTTTTCAGCCTTGATATCAGTCAGTTCGCGTTGCAGTTCAAGCAGGACCTGCAGGCGAAACAAGAGCTCCAGCTTGCCGTGAACACGATGGTCTCGGAGCTTCGTTCCATCGGGCCCGCGGCGAACGGCGGGTATCCGCTTGAAGCCGCATCGTCATCATCAATCACATTCTACGTAGATGCCGACAAGAACGGCCTTGCGGATCGCGTGCGCTACTTTTTTTCAACCTCAACGCTGAAGCGCGGGTTGGTGAGGCCGACGAGTTCGCCCGCGCAGTATCTTACGTCAACAGAGCAAGTGAGCACACTGATCAATAACGTCACCGCAGGTTCATTCTGGTTCTACGACGC
>JBEEJO010000036.1:0-8147 GCA_041169145.1 Candidatus Parcubacteria bacterium
CGAACCTTGGACCGTCTCCTTAAGAGGGAGCTGCTCTACCAGCTGAGCTATGGGTGCGAGAATTTCCCGGCCCCAGTCTACCAAATGTGGTATACTTTTTCCAATGGACCATACGGATTCCGGCGAGGGGAAGTACGTGAATCCCATCTATGTGGTCATCGCGCTCGCTGCGGTGTTCATTGGCGTAACCGGGCTCTTCGTATGGCAGGGGAACGAGTGGTATGCGGAATATAACGAGCTCGCGCAACCCGTTGCAAATCTTGGGCCGCAAACTCGCGGCTCTATGATCGTGACGGCGGCATCGGCCACGCCGGGTATCGGAGGCGAACTGTATGATGTCGCAACGAACCCCGTCGGCGAACTGCCGGATACGGTGCCGGCCGTACCGAATCCCGTGGAGAACGTATATCAGAATCCGTTCGAGTGAGTCGTAGGATCCAGCTTATGAATCGTTATACCGCTTCGTTGTTGCGTTTGAGAAACGTTGCGTTATGTGCTGGCGTGTTCGCATTATTCGCCGGATATGCGCTGCTCGCTTCTGCGGACGATGCGCCGGTCGTAGCTCCGGGGGCTATTGCATTTCCGGTTTCCGAACTGGGCGATTGTCCCGACAAAGAAACATGCCGCGTATACTGCAATGAACCGGCGCACATTCCTGCATGCGCGGATTTCGCAAGGGCGCACGGATTAATGAACAACGACGATGCAACGCGCGCGCGGACATTCGCGCGTTCTCTGGAAGAGGGGAACGGTCCCGGCGGGTGCGCGACGCCCGAGACATGCAAAACATACTGCGAGGACACGGCGCATTTGGAAGAGTGCGTGCGGTTCGCCGATACGCACGGCGTGAAATTGGGAAAGAACGCCCCTCCGAAGACCCTGCTTGCATACCTGAAGTCTGGCGGTACGATGCCCGGCGGTTGCACGTCGCGCGATTCATGCGAGGCCTATTGCAGGGATCTGAACCATGCGGAGGAATGCATTGTGTTCGCGGAAAAGGCGGGGCTTGTGATAGGTAGCGGCCCCGCGGGCGAACGCGGCAAAAGTCCGGACGATATCCGGCGTTTTATCTCCCTTATGCAGCGCGGCGAAACGCCCGGTGCGTGCACATCGAAAGAAGCGTGCGAAGCATACTGCCGCGATCAGGGTCATTTTGAGGAATGCACTGCATTCGCGGAACGCGCCGGCCTGATGGATTCGGATGAAGCGAACGATTTGCGGGAATTGGGCGGCAAGGGGCCCGGCGGTTGTTCATCCCGTCTCGCGTGCGAGGCCTATTGCCGCGAAGCATCGCACCGCGATGAATGCTACCGTTTTGCGGAAGAGCACGGATTACTTTCGGATGAAGGTATCCGGAACGCAAAAGAAGGATTGGTTCGTCTGCGGTCGGGTTTGGAGAACGCCTCGCCTGACGTAGCGGCATGTGTTCGGACAACGCTCGGCGCGGAGGCGGTGGAGCGCATGATGCGCGGGGAATTCACGCCGGGGCCGGAGATCGGCGAACAGCTCAAAACGTGCTTCGAGCGGTTCGGGGACACCGATAAGCCGCGCGATCTTTTCCGCGCCGCACCGGCGGATGTCGTTGCGTGCTTGAAAGGAAAGCTCGGCGGCAGTTTCGAAAAGATCCGCAATGGGATTGAACCGCTGACGCCGGAGACGGCCGATACGCTTCGCGTTTGTCTTGCGAAGACAAACCTTGAACGGAGCGGCGGGATGTTCATGAGCGCGGAGGGAAGCGATGCCGTTCCGGGCATGGCTCTGGCGGAATTTTTGCAGAACGCACCGCAAGGCATTCGCGAATGCGTAGCCAGAACATTGGGAGTGACGACCATCCCGCGCGCATCGGAACTATCGTCCGACGAAGAAAAGATCCTGCGTGGTTGTTTCGAATCGTTCCGCCCCGCAGAAGCATCGGTGGGCGAGGTGAAAAAACCGGAAGTGCCCATGCGCCCGCCGGAAGCGCCCCCGTCACAGGCGCAGGATGATGAACGGATGGATGCTGTCCGCTCGGTCAACCCCGCTGATTCGGGCGGCGGCGGAACAACGCCGGCGCTGCTCACGCCCGAAGCGGTGCAGTGCTTGCGTGCGCGAGTGAACGCCGCAGAATTCGAGAACTTGATGCGCGGCGGGAAAGCGGGTCCGGAGGCGGAAGCGACGATACGCAAGTGCCTGGAGAAATTTTTGGACGATCAATCGGACAGTGAACATTCGATCACCCCGCCGCCCGGAGTTCCCGCGGGAGGAACGCTTCCTCCGCCGCCTCCGGCAGGGCCGCGCGTATTGCCGGCGCCAACGGGAACCCCGCCGCCTCCCTCATCGCTGGGACCGCTCCAAAACGCCACCGCGCAGGTATCCAAGAATCCATTCGACATATTCGTGCGCTTTTTGCTGGGACTCTAAGCAGAGCAGAGGAATATTCGTAGGAAGGATCTGCGAAGTGCGGTCTTGTGGGTCTACGCGCGCAGCGGTACGCTTGATATGTTATTGCAGAAACATCCATGACCAGAGAAGCATTCAACCCGGAGAACAAAGCATATAGAACAGCAGGGGACCTGCCGGAAGAGCGTCGCGCAGAATTCCAGGACGTAGAAGGCGGCGGCTTTGTGCGGAAGGAAGCGGCGGAAGTCGAGCAAGAGGCCCGCGCGAGAGCCCAAGCGTTGAATAAAGCACGTTCTGTCGCGGAGAAACTGCTCGGAAAGAATACGACCGATGCGACAGACATCTTGCACGAGCAAGCAGCTGTCGAGGATATGGCTCGAACCGCAGAAGCGGAAGAGAGGGAAAAGAAATTCCGATCCATGAGAGAGTTCGATATGCGCGAAGATCTTACGACAAAAATCTTGTATCACGATATCGAAGCGAACGCAGGTACTATAATGGCAATGGGATCCGAACCGCTGAATACGATACGAAACGCCAAGACGGGCGCCATAGACAATAAACTCTGGATACTGCAAACGGCCGGCAATGACGTTGCGGCGGTCGGAAAAATGTACGGCGCCCTAAGCGAAGACGCAAGGGAGTTTTATGAATGGCTTTCCGGCGAAGTTACCACAGAACAGCAGATGCTCGATGCGCGCGATGCCTTACGCAAACGCCATCCCGGAAATTCTCTCTTCAACACCGAATTTTTGTTTTCTCAGCTCACGCCGGAAGAAAAAAAGAAAGGGTATGTGAGCGTTTATCATAAGACGTATGAAAAGAACATTGACGGTATCGCCCAGGATGGACTCAAGCTCTCAAGCGAGTTTTGGGGAGACGATAAGGTATTGCCGCAGGGCGAGCAGTTCCAGAAGAAGGTCTCATTGGATAAGTTGTTCGATGACCATGCCCCCGAGGGATATCGGCGGATGAGCACGGTGTTCGCCTATCCCGATTACCGTGACCCCGAGAGTGGTAAGGCGATGAAAGCCGGCGTTGGCGAAGGCGTTGTTCTGGAAATGAAAATAGACCCCAAGCGAGCTCTGGTCGTCGATGTCGGCAAACACAACCGTGTCGCCGAAGAGCTTCACTTTGAGGGCGGTGACTTGAACGACCCGATGTTCCGCGAGGAGGCGGTTAAAGCCGCCAAGAGCTATTGGGAGAGCGGCGTAACCCTTGAGGAATATCTTGCAATGTCGTACGACGAACAGCGCAAGCGCTTTGAAACCCCGGAGGTGCTCATCCCCGAGAATGTTCCGCCCGAACGCATGCGCGTTGCCGCCGTTCTTGGTGAGTTTCATAACAAGGAGGAAAACGCATCCGAAGCCGCATAAGAACTTGGGCCAAAAACCGTCCCGCGTGCTACGGGACGGTTTTTGGGTTGGTGTGCCCTCGGAGGGGATCTTCCGACGTAAAGCCGGAATCTTAACTTCCTTATTTCATTAAAACACTACGCCAAAAAACCTAAGCGTAAAATACCCTTACTCGCCTATTATTGTGCTGGTTCGTGAAATAATGCGAAAGTCGGAATTGCAACTGTTCCACGCGAAGAACTTGGCCTAGTCTAACCTGATTGATTGAAATATGGATGTGAGAGAAATGTATACGAAGCAATGAACAAATAAAGGGGCACAATAAGGGGTACCCCATATAAGAATATCTCCGGATCCAAAAGCAGGAAATATACGTAGATCGGGACCATTAAGACACTGAGGGTCATAATCCCAATCAAACCACTCCTCCGATGATTTTTGATAGAGTTTTGGAAATAGAACATTAAGTGCCCAAAAACTAAACAAGACAGTCCCGCAAAAGCACAAAGGAGACAAGATCCCGTGCTATCCGAAGCGCCCCCCCAGCGCCCCCCCATAGTATAATCCATGACGACTCCAAAAATCACAAAAACGACACCGGCATCAAGAAGGCGACCTCCCACAAGAATGATCGAGTTCAAAATACGAAGGGAACGCGGTTCCATATCCCATCATTATACATGAATCTAATTGGTTAGATTTCAGTGCACCTGGCAGGGTTTGAACCTGCCACTCGAGAATTATACTTTGTGCCCTCGGAGGGAATCGAACCCCCAACGACAGGTTCGAAGCCTGTTGTGATATCCGTTTCACCACGAGGGCGGATATGTTCGTATGATACGGAAAATGCGCGCTTTCGCCAATGTGCGGTTCATGCGCTACAATAACGGCGATGTCCGATACCGCGTACCTCATCTTTGACCTCGCCGTGCTCATCTTTTCCGTGATGGTGCACGAGATCTCGCACGGCTATATCGCCGAACGCCTGGGCGACCCGACGGCGCGGTTTGCCGGACGCCTCACGCTGAATCCATTGAAACACTTGGACCCCGTCGGTTCGGTGCTCTTGCCTGCGGTACTCCATTTTTCCGGCGCGCCGATGATCGGTTGGGCGAAACCGGTGCCGTACAATCCGATGAATTTGAAAGACCCGATCGGCGGGGGAGCGAAGATCGCCGCTGCGGGTCCGCTCTCCAATTTTCTGCTCGCCGCCGTTTTCGGGATTCTTATCCGCGTGTTCGTCGGCATAGCCGAAGTTCCGCTCATCCTGCTCTTCGCCCATATCACGCTCGTGAATATTTGGCTCGGCATCTTTAATCTGTTCCCCATTCCGCCGCTCGACGGTTCCAAAGTGCTTTACGCGCTCATGCCGAAGTCGCGCACGAGCTATCAGATAGCAGGTTTCTTTGAGCAGTATGGATTCATCGTGCTCATCGCGCTGGTGTTCTATTTTGATATTGGTCAGTTGCTGTTTCCCGTCACGCGCATTCTTTTCACGTTCTTCACGGGCCAGGCGCTATAGGTCCGTTTCGGCTCATCGGCGTTTGGTATACTAAGGGCGAGGTCGGCAGCCTGTCGCCCTGCTCGAACTCGTTCGATACTGCACAGGTATCGTCGTCAGAACCCTTCACATGTTCATTTTTGATTTCTTCGGGTTCGGTTTCATCGTTTGGGTGCTGCTGTTGTGGTGGCTCATTTCGATGAATAGACGCATCCGGCATTTGGAAGAACAAATAGGGATGCAGCGCGGAGAAAATATACAGCCGGTGCCGGCGCAGGGAGCGCCGCAGTATGTGGCGGATATTTCATATACGTCCCAGCCGCAATACGCCGCCACACCTCAGCCGCAATACGCCGCGCCGCAAAAGCCCGCGGAAGATTCGTTTGATGTCGTCGCATGGTTCAGGGAGGATTGGCTCCTGAAGCTCGGCGTCCTGCTTCTGTTACTCGGATTCGGCTGGTTCGTCACATACGCGTTCTTGAACAATTGGATCGGTCCGGTCGGGCGCATCACGCTCGGCATCATCGCCGGCATCGCCATTCTCGCTGTCGGCTGGTGGCGTATCCAGACCTACGTTCGGCAGGGAAGCCTCTTTATCGCGCTCGGGTCCACTGTCATTCTCCTCACGGTCTATGCCGCGCGATATATCTACGATTTCTTCACGCCGGCGACGGCTCTGGGGTTGATGTTCCTCTCGGCGGCGTTCGTCGCGCTTGCAAGCGTTCGATTCAACCGCAAGCCGCTCGCTGTCGCGAGCATTGTGCTTGCCGGCGTCGCGCCGATCCTAACCCACGCGCCGACGAGCGACTACATCGGGCTCTTTTGGTATCTCATGGCCGTCGTGCTTGGCACGCTCTGGATTACCGCGCTCACGAGCTGGCGCGAGTTGAATTTCGCGGCGCTCATGCTGGTCGCGGTCTATAGCCTGCCGCATCTGATGTCCGCGACGCCGGAACAGCCCGTGCTTCTTGTTTTCGCGTATGCATTCGCCGCCATATTTTTCGTCACGAACATCATTGCCATTGTGCGCGAGGGAAACGAAGGCAAGGACCAGCAATCCGAGGTTCTCATCGCCGTGGGGAACGGCCTGTTCCTGCTCGCGTGGATACTGACCGCTGCCGCTCCGGAGTGGCGGTCGCTCATCATTTCGGCGTGGCTCGTGGTGTTCCTCGCCGCCGCATTCATGGTGTATCGCGTCACGGGCCGCGCGGCATCGTTCTACGCGCATGCGGCCGCGGGCGTCGGGATGCTCATTGCGGCAACATCCGAAGAACTGTCGGGGCCGTCGTTGACCATCGCGTTCACGCTCGAAGCCGCTGTCGTGCCCATCCTCGTGCACTTCGTTACGCGGAACATGCGCGCATCGGCATTCTGGTCCTTCCTCTTCGTATTACCGGTCATCCTTTCCTTTGAGAGTATAGGTTCGTCGGCGTGGTACACCGGCGTTTTCCACGGCGATTTCTTCGTGCTCTTCATGCTTGCGATGGCGCTGCTTGCTGCCGGATGGTATTTCCGCCAGGAGTTCCACCGCATCGGAACCTGGGCGCACGGCGAGCGCTTTGATATCGCGCTCACGATCTTCGGTTCGGCGTACGCGTATATGCTGCTGTGGCTCTCGCTTCATGCGTATTTTGAGAACGACGACACCGCGGCGATGTTCTCGCTCGTCGTCTATACGCTGGTCGGGCTTGCGACGCATCTCTACGGCCGCATGAACGAACACCGCGTTCTGCGGACCTACGGCGGGGTGCTCATCGGGCTTGTTATCGTCAGGATGCTTCTCGTTGAGGTTTGGCAGATGGAGCTTACGGGCCGCATCATCACGTTCTTCGTCATCGGATTGCTCCTGATGGGCACGGCGTTCATCGGTCGGAAAAGGCCAGAGATCGCGGTGAGCGACCCACAGTCATGACGAAGAAAGCGCTTTCTCGCGGACTTATCGTAGCGGTAATGCTCGCCGGCCCACTCTTTGCACTTGCAGATACCAAATTGGCGTTGGATGCGAAACAAGCGTTCCGGCAAGTGGCCGAGATCCCCTCGCTTCCGCTGAACATTCCGGCGGTCGTGAATGTGCCGTTCCCGCAGGATCTCGGCGCCCGCGCGCAGTACGCCGTATTCAACGTGTCCGATAATTATTTTGAGCCGTCGCTCCTTGTCTATCAGACAATCGTACAGAATGTCCCGTTGAACGTGTTCGCGGATAATGCCACAGAATACGCATCGGCGTCTCCGATGAGGATGGTAGACAACGACATGGCCACATTCACCGAGTTCGAGTTTGTCGATGAGGGGCCGAACGTGACGGAGATACGATTGGAAGCCGAAAAGCCTATCACATCATCCATGCTCTCGCTTGTGCTTGATGGATATGTGGCGCTACCAACATTCATCAGCATCCACGCGATCGGTCCGGCAGTGCAGACGGTCGTTGCGAGAACGCGAATGACCTCCGAGACCGTGACCTTCCCCGAGGCGACGGCCTCCACGTGGGCCATTACACTTGAGTATATCCAGCCGCTCCGTATCGCCGAACTCCGGCTTGCACAGAAGAATGCGGCGGTGACTGCGGCGCCGTCGGTGCGCTTTTTGGCTCACCCGGGAAAATCCTACCGCATCTATTTCGATGCCGATCGCTTGGCGTCCGGGACGGGAACGGGAGAGATGCCGAACCTGGGCGATGACCGCGATGTGTTCAAAGTGTCGCAGAACCTCGTGATATTCCAGCAGAATCAACTTTACAAACCGGCGGATGTGGACGGGGACGGCGTGCAGGATATATTGGACAATTGCGTGAACGTTGCGAACTCTTCGCAGGATGATGTGAACCGGAACGGCCGCGGCGATGCGTGCGACGATTTCGATCGCGATGGCGTCCTGAACTCCGCGGATAATTGCGTGAACCAGCCGAACCG
>JBEEJO010000037.1:0-8105 GCA_041169145.1 Candidatus Parcubacteria bacterium
TCGGTGCGATGACCGTGACCTGCGAGTTGCGATAGCCGTGCTTTTCGCCGATGCGAAGCGCGTCATCCCAGACCTCCTGCGACGCGCGTCCGAGCGACGCATCGTCAACGATGTCCGTGCGCACCTGCCGAGAGGCGTCGCGATGTTTGCCGATGACGCGCAGCATCGGCTCGCGGTTCGCCGCATAGCCGGCGAATGTTCCGACTCTGCCCGCGATGACGGCGGAGTATCGGTACGCTTCGCCGGAGAGGAGCGAGGAGATCGCTCCCGCCCATGCGCGCGCTTTTTCGGAGTCATACGGCATGCCCTTGGTCATAAGAAGGGTGCCGAGGTTCGCGTAACCCAGTCCGAGCTCTCGGAAGTTCACCGCATTCTCGCCGATCTTTTCCGTCGGGTAGCTGGAGCCGCCGACGATGATCTCTTGCGCCAGGATGAGCACGTCTATGGTCCGTTTGAAGTCGTCGGTCATAAAGGAGCCGTCCTCGCGGAGGAACTTCATCAGGTTAATAGATGCGAGGTTGCAGGCGGAATTGTCCAAATGCATGTATTCCGAGCAGGGATTGGATGCGTTGATGCGGCCGGTATTGGGACACGTGTGCCAGTCGTTGATGATGGTATCGAATTGCACGCCCGGATCGCCGCACTCCCAGGCCGCCTGGGCTATTTCCTCCAAAAGATGCCGGGCTTTGTAGGTGTCGGCGACCTCGCCGTTCTTTCTGAATCGCGTCTGCCATTCACCATCCGTTTCCACCGCCTGCATGAAGTCGTCCGTAATGCGGACGGAGTTGTTCGCGTTCTGGAACTGAATGGAATTCCACGCGTCGTTATTGAGATCGCTCATATCGAACCCCGCGCCGGCGAGCGCGTGGATCTTTTTTTCCTCTTCCGCTTTGCAGCGGATGAAATCCATTACATCGGGATGGTCGATGTTCATCACGACCATCTTCGCCGCGCGCCGCGTCGCACCGCCCGACTTGATCATGCCGGCGACCGCATCCGCGCCGCGCATAAAGGAAACCGGTCCCGATGCGTGACCGCCGGTGCCGAGTACTTCGCGCCGAGAGCGGAGCGGCGAGAGATTCACGCCTGCGCCCGAGCCGTGCTTGAAGATCATTCCTTCGTTCGTGATCCACTGGAGGATGGAGCGCATGTCGTCTTCCACCGCGAGAATGAAACATGCGGAACACTGCGGCGTTTCATTGATGCCGACGTTGAACCACACCGGAGAGTTGAACGCCGCTTTTTGATGAACGAGCAGATGCGTGAGTTCGGCTTCGAATGTTTCCGCATCTTCAACGCGCGCGAAATATCCGAATCGCTCGCCCCAGCCGCGAACGGTTTTCACGACGCGCGTGATGATCTGTTTCACGCTCCGTTCGCGTTTTTCACCGCCCATGATGCCGCGGAAATATTTCGATGCGGTGATATTCACCGCGTTCTGCGACCAGGATTCGGGGAATTCCACGTCGCGCTGTTCGAAAGCTTTCTTGTCGCCTCCGCCGATCATTGCGTGGCGCGTGACCCATGTAACTTCGTCAAAAGGATGCGTTCCCGGTGTTGTAAAGTGGCGTTTCAAGGTCAATCCCGCGCTGTGGTTGATCTGCCCTTGCGTGTCAATCGTTTGTTCCTCGCCCGCTCGCGCTTTCACATTCGCCCTGTTCATGATCTTTTGGTGTTCGTGGGATGACCTTTTTGTTTTTTATGTTTATCTGCGAAAAAAATGTTCTCCCTTTCTGTCCCGCGGACGCATCGAGGCTCTTTGCAATGGCACCACAGCGAGGAACGAACCACGTTTATTTTCGTGCATTCATTCTATAAGATAATTGCCATTTCATATTGCCTCCGTTATCCCCAGAACTACCTAAAACGTCACATCTTGTGCCAATGACAAGAGGAAGCAGCCTTATCGGAGGAGCCGATGGTGCGGCGCTCAGTAAAATATAGCAGGGCTGGGACGAAAGATGCCATTTCCCGATCTTTCGACCTGTCGTATAACCCGAGTTATATCTCCGGTTCACGTAAAACTTGACGAATAGTAATTTATATGAGATGATGTACGGCATTCTTCCCGTTCGATCGACGGGAAACAGAACCGATATTCTATGGACGAACAGAGCACAACCGGAATGGAGCAAGGAGCAATATCTGACGCGGTTCGTCCGCGGCGTTTTTGGTTCGTGCGCCGTTTTGCCGTTGAGGTCATAGTTATCGGCATTGGCGTCACCGCCGGTGTTGCGTTCGCGAACTGGCGCGGAGTTTCGCAGCCGTTCTCCGATGCGTCATCGCTCCTTGCTCAGACGACCGCAGTGGTCGGCGAGGCTATTCAAAACGCCGTAGCGCCCGACAGCGGTAGCGGCAAGACCGTTGCCATCGACATTCGTCCTGCGGCGACCGAGCAAAAACCTCCCATAACACTTCCGAGCGCGAACATACACATCGTAGCCACCTCTTCGGCTCCGAAGGCGGCGGACACAAAAGTTTCCGCCACTCCCTCTCAGAGCGTACAACACGACACCCCGGACAGCGACGCGGCGAAAACGGAACCGACGACAAGCGCAGCGCCGGCGAATACCGCTCCGACGTCGACTTCGCTGACGGATGCGGGCACCGCGGTTGCCGTTCCCAATTCCGCACCGACATACCGACTCACCATTCAACTATCCGGTGCAGGTTCGGGTATCGTGCAGTCGTCCGATCTGAAGATCGTGTGCGGTTCCGACTGCGTTGAAGATTATCCCAAGAACGCTTCGCTGATCATCAAGGCATACGCAGAATCGGGCTCGTCCTTCGCCGGATGGTCTATGCCGTGCGCCGGAACTGGTTCGTGCGGCATCGCGTTGACCGGAGATGTCACGATCGCGGCGTTCTTCAACTCGATCCCCGTGCCGGTCGTCGGCACCGAAGACGATCATGCGAACGATCCCGGCATCGGCGGGACCGGCAAGGTTCTTTTTTCCGAGATCATGGCTGGGAGCGGCGAGACCGCGCCTGGGGCGAATGACCAGAATCCGGATAACGAATTCATCGAGCTCTACAACCCGACAGACAACGCTATTGCGCTCACCGGTTGGATGATCAAAAAGAAAAGTTCCAGCGGGGCGGAATCGGTATTGGTCTCATCGGCCCGGTTCAGCGGTAAGGTGATACCGGCGCATGGATATTTCCTTATCGTGCATGAAGGTCTTTATCAGGGGGTGACGCCTGCCGACATGTCGTGGCCGAGTTCATATGATATTGCATATTCCAACAACGGCCTTGTTCTCTACGACGGAACGGGAGGCATCGTGGAAACCGTTACGTGGGCTACGATCCCCGTCGGTCAGAGCTATGCGCGAACGACATGGAGCGCCCCCACGTTCGTTACCGGAACGCCGACGCCAAAAAACAGCTCGTTCTCTTCTTTGTAAGAACCGGCGTCGCGATTGCGCAAGCGGCAATCCGCGCCTGCATCTCAGTGCGGCGACCGGAGCATATACTATCCGCAGTATGTATTCGGGCCGAGCTCGCCGCACTTCCGACGGCTTCTCAAAAAGAAGGGAACTCGCAATAATGGAGAGATAAGAGCAATGAAGAATCTTGTCGCTATTCTCCATAATATTCGGAGCGTGCATAATGTCGGGAGCATGTTCCGCACCGCGGATGGCGCCGGCGTTTCAACGATGTATCTCACGGGCTTCACGCCGACGCCGGTGGACCGTTTCGGCGAGTATCGCAAAGATTTTATGAAAACGTCGCTCGGTTCCGAGCGAACGGTCGCGTGGGAGTATGCGCGGAGTCCCGCGCGCATCTTCACAAAATTACGGCGCGAAGGATTCGCGCTTGTCGCACTGGAATGTGCGCCCGGGGCTGTGCCGTACGGCGCATGGCCGCGCACGGTGAATGGAAAAAAGAATTTCGCGCTTCTTGTCGGACACGAGGTGACCGGCGTGCCGGCAACGATGCTTCGGAAGGCAGACCGCATTTTCGATATTCCGATGCGCGGGAACAAAGAATCGCTGAACGTATCCGTTGCGTTCGGCATTGCGGTGTATGCTCTGGCGCGCGCGTAGCGGGTTCGTCGGTTGACGGAGCGTATCGCCTGCACGCATAATGGCCTCAGGATTGGATCGGTTTCGAAAAGGAGGCCGCTCATGCTGGTAGATGAGTTACAGCCATTGCCGTTTTTCAACGGACTGGTGCGTGATGCCACAAAACGTCAGCGCGCTCCGCTCTCAGAGCTGATGATGGCCTACCTTGCGGAGATGCTCGCTTCGCTCATGGCTGATGAGGATACCGGGCGCGGTCACTGGGCCATCCCATCGCGGCCGCTCATAGAGTTGCTCTTTGACGCTGAGTTGCGGAAAGCGCGTTCGCGATACGACCCCGAGGCGCTCTGGACATTTCAGGTCGTCGGCAACGCCTCGCTTGTACTGCTCGGGTTCTTTCGCGAGAGCCATACGACCTCCTTGCTTGGTTCCGGGAACATCATGCACGTCGGCAGGCGGGCCTATGCCGGCGTCGGAGTGCCGCCGTTCTCTGATCTCGCTGGCCGTTTCCCGTATGCGGCATCCGTGCTTCGGGAAGTCGGCATACGATGCGCGTTGAAGAACGACAGCTCGCTCGCCCGTATCTACGGGTCCTGGCGCCAGAATCCGGAGCCGCTGGTTACGCGCATGCTTACCGAGGCCGGCGTGCTTGGCCCCCGTAATTAGGCGCATTCCGCCATCCCCGGCGGCCGCTCACAGAGCGGCCGCCGTGTTCATTTGCGCGCATGATCCTTGGCGCCCGAGTATCGTTCTCGCGCAACACCGCGTATAATGGAAGGGATGAAGCGAAAAACTGCCATCTCGGCGACCATTCTGGGCGTGCTGATCATTCTCGGGTATTACGTGTTCGGCATACGGCCAAAGAGCGATTATGGACAGGCAACGGTCCTCTTGGGCGGGCAAGAATTTCGCACGGATATCGCCGACACGGCGGACAAACAGGCCATCGGGCTTTCCGGGCGGCCAAGTCTCGGCCAAGACGAGGGAATGCTGTTCGTGTTCGGCGGGTATGCCTCGCGGACATTCTGGATGCCGGACATGAATTTTCCGATCGATATCATTTGGATAAAGGATGACGTGGTCGTCGGTTCCGCCGAGAATGCCCAGCCGGAGCCCGGCGTGAGCATGTTCAGGCTGAAGCGCTATTCTTCGCCCGGACCGGTGGACAAAGTGTTCGAGGTATCTGCGGGGACGGTGTCGCGCTTAGGAGTGAAGGTGGGGGACCGCATTGTGGTAAGTGGTGTATAATAGGAAAGAAAAAAAGAACCAATTCTATGACAAAGATAGCAATTAACGGATTCGGACGTATCGGTCGCGCGTTTTTGAAGGTTGCCGCATCGCATCCGGAGCTTGACGTGGTCGCCGTGAACGATCTCGGCGAACCGGAGATGTTGGCGTATCTTCTGCAATACGATTCGGCATATCACAAATATTCCGGCAAGGTCAGCACGAAAGACCAAGACGGTAAAAAATATCTGGTCGTTGATTCGCCGGAAGGGAAGCACACCGAAGCGGTTTTTCTCCAGCTCAAGGACCCGACGCAGCTTCCGTGGAAGGAATTGGGTATAGATATAGTAGTTGAGTCGACCGGCGTGTATGAAACCTATGACAAAATGGCGGTTCACCGCGCGCAAGGCGCGAAAAAGGTAGTCCTGACCGCTCCGGCGAAGGACGACGACCGCGAGGGAGCGAAAACCGTCCTGCTCGGCATCAATGAAAGCGAATTTGCGCAGTGCGATATGACGTCGAACGGTTCGTGCACGACGAATTCCATCGCTCCGGTCATGCAGATACTCGTCGAAAAGATCGGCGTGAAGAAAGCGTTCCTGAACACCATTCATAGCTATACCGCGACGCAGAATCTGGTTGACGGGCCGGTCAAGGGCCATGACTATCGTCGGGGCCGCTCGGCGGCGATGAATATCGTACCCTCAACGACCGGCGCCGCCATCGCGCTCGGGCGCGTCGTGCCGAAAGTGCAGGGAAAATTCGACGGCATCGCGCTCCGCGTGCCAACCGTTACCGGTTCGCTCTCGTCCATCACGTTCCTCGCCGAACGGGCGACATCGGTTGAGGAGTTGAACACGTTCTTCACCGATGCGGAAAAAGAAGAGCGGTGGAAGGGCATTATCCAGACAACGAACGACCAATTGGTTTCGACGGACATCATTGGCAATCACTACCCGGCTATTGTCGACCTATCGCTCACGAAGGTCGTGGATGGCGACCTTTGCTCGGTTTACTCATGGTATGACAATGAATATGGGTATACCTACGCGCTGGTCGAGCACGTGGTGAGGTTAGCGAAAACACTCGGATAACTGCCAGCATGGGAAAAAGCATTGAATCGCAATGGAGAGGAGGAGATCCGCTGATACGGGCGATAGAAGCGGGTGCCGGCCAGTCAACGGTTGAACAGTACCTGCAACTTCCCGAGGAAGCCCAACGATTAGTGCGGGAAACACTTCGTTCAATGAAGGAAGAAGCAAAAAAGAGCCCGCGGGAACTTATTCAGGCATTGCCCGTCATTATCTCTTTTTTCGATGAGCTCCATCCGGGCAGTCGCAAAGAGGAAGGCCGGCTCGTGTACGACACCGAGGGCGGATCGCACGTTTCCGATGCGGAACTTTCGAAGCTTGTGGAAACGCAAATTGCCCAATGGGAAGAGCAATTGAAAGAGAGCGGACAGAAGCCCGCAAAACAGGCTCTTAATTAATCCGTCGCTCCAACTCCGTAATCCATGCTCATCTATTTCGGGGCCGATCATCGCGGGTTCGCGTTCAAGGAACAGCTGAAGCCTTTTGTGCAGAGCATGGGGTATGAGATCAATGACCTCGGCGCCGCTGCGGAGGATCCCGAGGACGATTATCCGGATTACGCGATTGCGGTCGCCCGCGAAGTGAGCGCCGATCCGTTGAACCGCAAAGGCGTCCTGATCTGCGGTTCCGGTGCGGGGATGGCCATCGTGGCGAACAAATTCCGCGGCGTCCGCGCTGTGCATCCGTCGTCGAACGACGAGGCGTATGCCGCCCGACACGATGACGACGCGAATATTTTGGTCATCGCCGCCGATTTTACGAAACTTGAACTTGCGCAAAGCATAGCGCGCGTATTCTTCATGACTGCGTTTGGCACCGACGAACGGTATGCCCGCCGCATCAGAAAGATCAACGATGCCGAAGCAGAGAATGTCTAGCACGATCCCATGGATATCTACCCGGTATTGAACTGCCGCGATGCGGGCGAGGTGCACGACACCTTGAAAGTCGTACAGGGTTTTTTGCCGTATGGACAATGGATCCATCTTGATGTGGCCGACGCGAAGTTCACGCCGCATAAGACATGGAATGCGCCCGAGGACTGGCCCTCGTTCCGGATGAACTACGCCTTGGAAGTGCATCTGATGACCGAGGAACCGGAAAAAGAGGTACCGCGCTGGCTTGCGGCCGGCGCGCGGCGCGTTATCGTGCACTTGGAAGCATTGACGAACGACGAGCACCACGTTGCGCGGCGCGGCGTCGACGAGCTGATCACCGAAATTCTCAGCGCGTGCTTCCCGGCGAACGCCGAGGCTCTCCTTGCCGTGAATCCCGAAACCCCGGTTGCGACATCCGTTCAACATTTCAAACGGTTCAACGGCGCCCAGATCCTCGCGGTGAACCCCGGTCTTTCGGGGCAGAAGTTCCAATCGACCGTGCTTCAAAAAATGACGTACTTACGGCAGGTGATGCCCGGTGTTACAATTGAGGTGGATGGCGGTGTTACGCCGTCTATTGTGCGCCGCGCGAAAGAAGCCGGCGCGACCATCGCGGTGTCCGCGCACTACATCTTCGAGTCCGGCGATCCGAAACATGCGTATAACGAACTGGTCGCCGCGGCGAAGGGACTTGCCCCCGGCGAGCGGGATGCGTGGTAGCGCATAGGTTTGCGCATCGACGATCGTTTCGCCAAGAATAAAAAATATAACCACACGCTGAATCTATGGAGCACCTTACCGAGAAAAAACTCCGTTCTCTGGAAGAAATGGCCGTTCACCTCCGGCGGGACATTATCACAATGGTGTCCGGCGCCGGTTCAGGC
>JBEEJO010000038.1:0-7898 GCA_041169145.1 Candidatus Parcubacteria bacterium
TCCACGGTCGCCCACGTCAGCCGCGGGTCGTGAATGATCTTCGCGCCGGGGATCCGTTCGGCGAAATGCGCGCCAAGAAATGCCGTGAGGTAATATCCCGGTATCTGGCGGCCCGTTTCATCGAACAGGAAGAATCGGTCGGCATCCCCGTCCCACGCCGCGCCCATATCCGCGCCGGACGAGCGGATGAGCTCCACGGTCTCCGTTTGATTCTCTTTGAGCAAGGGGTCGGGCGGCCCTTTCGGGAACGAACCGTCCGGTTCGGCGTTCAAGAGCACGAGTTCGAGCGGCAAGCCGAGGCGTTTCACATTCCCCACCACCGGACCGAACATGCCGTTCACAACGACCTTCATCGGCTTCACCGCCGATACGTCAATGAACGAGAGGCATTTTTTGATATACGCTGCGGCGATATCGAGCTGCTCAACCGTTCCTTTCCGTTCGGCTTGATGGGCGTATCCCGAAACCACCATCTGGTGCATGTCCCGAATGCCCGTGTCTCCCGATATCGCGACAGCGCCTTTCCGCATGAGCTTCAAGCCATTGTACTGTCCGGGATTATGGGACGCGGAGATGGTAATGCCGCCGTCCACTGCCGCCGCGGCGGTCGCGAAATACATCATATCGGTCGTGACGACGCCGATATCGAGCACATCAACGCCGTGATCCGTAAGTCCGCGCATTGCCGCATCCCACAGCGAAGGACCCGAAAGCCGCACGTCGCGCCCGAGAACGACCGTCTTCGGAGCGATGAGCTTCGCATACGCTTGAGCGATCCGGTACACGACGTCTTCATCCAGTTCGTCGGGATAGACGCCCCGAATGTCGTATGCCTTGAAGATGGAATCGGCGATCATACGTCCTCCAGTATACACGATACACACGAAATCGTTGCGAGAGGGGGGTTTCTGGCGCATAATAAGCCCGTAGTCCGCCATGGCAAAGAACAAGAACGGTACGAAACGCGAGAAGAACGGCAACCGCGAAGAGCCGCACCATCGTCTCCACCCGGACACGAAGAAAAGCATCTGGGCTATTATTTTCGCCGGATGCGGCGTTGTGCTCGGTCTCGCCTATTTCAACACCGCGGGACCTGCGGGAGAGCTTCTCAAGAACATCGGCGAAACGCTCCTCGGAAATTGGGGGTATCTTGTGCTTCCGGCAAGTCTGCTTCTTATGGCAGGAACGCTCCTCATGTCGGGTCGGACGAAAGTTCTCGGCATCACGTCGCTCGGCGGCGGTTTGCTCGTACTCTCCGTACTCGGTCTCATCCACCTTCTCGCGGAACCCATTGCGGAAGCCACGACCGGCCAAATGGAATATCCGCACGCCGGTTGGGCCGGTTTCGTGCTTGGCTCTTTGGATATCCCCTTCGGACAGATCGCGGCGATAATCCTGAACCTCGCCGTTCTCCTTGCGGCGATCCTCATGACCTTGAATGTTCCCCTCCGATTCGGGAAGCATAAGAAAGAAGAACTGCTTGATGACGAGGAAGAACCCGAAGTTGAAGCAACGGAAGAACCGTCCAGGCCGGAACCGGCAAAGAAACCTGCGGATGAACCGGATGACGACATATCCGTCGCGGACTCCGTGGAGTCCAAGGAAAAACGCTCGTTCTTCGGCAAAGCAAAACCGCACGCCGCGCCGAAGTTCACGAACTACATCCCGCCGCCGCTTGACCTCCTGAAATCCACGAGCGAAAAACCGACGACCGGCGATCTGCGCGGGAACGCGAACATCATCAAACGCACTCTGGAGAGCTTTGGCATTCCGGTTGAAATGGGCGAAGTGAATGTCGGACCGAAAGTGACGCGCTATACGCTGAAACCCGCCGAAGGCATGAAGCTTTCCCGTATCATCGCGCTGAACCAAGACCTCGCGCTCGCGCTCGCGGCGCATCCCATCCGCATTGAAGCGCCCATCCCCGGCAAATCGCTCGTAGGCATTGAGGTGCCGAATAAAGCGGCCGCGCTCGTGCGGCTCGGCTCCCTCATGGCCTATCCCGAATTCCATGCCGCAGGGCCATTGGGATTCGTCCTCGGACGTGACGTGACCGGCGAACCGCTCTACGCGAATCTGGAAAAGATGCCTCACCTGCTCATTGCGGGCGCAACGGGCTCCGGCAAATCCGTGATGATCCACTCGCTCGTGATGTCCTTCCTCTATAAGAACTCTCCGGCGAACCTGAAATTCGTGATGATAGACCCGAAGCGCGTTGAGCTCACCATCTACCAGAACATCCCCCATCTCGTGAGCTCGGTGGTAACGGAAAATAAAAAAGCCATCGGCGTTTTCCGATGGGCCATTGCCGAAATGGAACGACGGTACGAACTGCTGGAAGCCGCCGGGAGCCGCGACATCACGAGCTACAACAAGAACGGCGGGAAGAATGACCCCCTGCCCTTCATCGTCATCATCGTGGACGAACTCGCCGACCTCATGACATCCTACGGCCGCGAAGTTGAGGGTTCCATCGTGCGGCTCGCCCAGATGGCCCGCGCGACCGGCATCCACTTGGTGCTCACGACCCAGCGGCCCTCCGTTGAGGTCATCACCGGGCTCATCAAAGCGAACATCACCGGACGCATCGCGCTCCAAGTGGCGAGCCAAATAGATTCGCGCACCATCCTGGACACCTCGGGCGCGGAGAAGCTCCTGGGCGGCGGCGATCTGCTCTTCCAATCCGCGGAACTTTCGAAACCGAAACGCATCCAAGGCGCATATGTATCGGAAGAAGAGATCACGACCGTCGCCAGTTTCATCCGCGAGCACAATCTCGGCGGCGCCGACGAACCGGAAGACGATACGAAGCATGCAGTCGAATTCGAGAACGCAAAGACCCAGTCGGCAACGGGCGACGTCTTTGAGGATTTCGCCGGCGCGAGCGGCGATGACGACGAATTGTATGAAGAAGCGGTTGCGGTCGTTTCAGAAGCCCAGAAGGCGTCGGCATCGCTCCTTCAGCGGCGGCTCTCCGTCGGCTATGCCCGCGCGGCGCGACTGCTGGATATCATGGAAGAACGCGGCGTTGTGGGACCCGGCGAAGGCGCGAAACCGCGCGAAGTATTTGTAGAAAAACCGGCACCGGAGTAAACTTTCTCCGCAACGCCTGCCCGAGAACCGACCGGTTTGGCATGCGTAGCGCCCTATGGACCACGCAGATTTTGCGACGTTTTTCAACGAAAAAGTGAAAGCGCGGGGATATTCCCTGAAGAAGCTCGCCGATGTTTCCGGCGTTCCGCTTGTCCATCTCACGAACATCAGTACGGGACGATACGGCGACCTTCCGCCGGCGCCTTATCTCCGGGGATACCTGAGCACACTCGGTCCCATCCTCGACTTCGATGCGCAAGCCGTCTGGCCGGAGTTCAGGCGCATCCATCTGGTGAAGGCTTCCGGCGCCGAGGACGAATTGCCGCACAACCGCTTCGCCGGACGGTCGCGCAATATGAGAAATGCGCTCGCCGCCGCGGTCGTATGCGTCATCGTGCTCGGCTATGTCGGTTATCAGTCCGGCCGCATGTTCGGGACGCCGAAGATCACCGTGCTGTTCCCTCAGGACGATATGCAGCATGTCAAAGAGTCAGCCGTCACGATAAGCGGCGAGCTTGTGAACGGCAGCGTGCTTACGGTGAACGGCGAAAACGTTCAGCTTCACGACGGCGCATGGGAAACACGCATCGAGCTCCGGCCGGGGCAGAACACGGTCGTCCTTTCGGCGAAAAAGCTCCTCGGCGGAGAAACACAGCTCACGCGCCGTATCTTCTATGACGTGCCGGCGAATGTGACGGACACCGTTCCGGCGGCGAACCCATAACCCTTCCGTCGGCGAACGGAGTGCTATACAATATCGGGCATGCCACCATCAAAAAAATCGGAAAGCAAAGATGAAGCAAAGGACGGCCTGAACGACCTTCTCGCATCGCTCCGCGAAAAATTCGGCGAGGGGTCCATTATGACGCTCGGCGAGGCGCAGCACGTTGACGTTGCGGTCATTCCCACCGGCTCGTTCTCGCTCGATATGGCCCTCGGCGTCGGCGGACTTCCCCGCGGACGGGTCGTGGAGATCTTCGGTCCGGAGAGTTCCGGAAAAACGACGCTTGCGCTCACCGTTGTGGCACAAGCGCAAAAACAAGGCGGGAAAACGGCATTCATCGACGCCGAGCACGCCCTCGATCCGGAATACGCCAGAAAGATCGGCGTCAAAGTGAACGACCTCATTATTTCTCAGCCGGACAACGGCGAAGAAGCGCTGAATATCCTGGAAAGCCTCGTGCGTTCGGGTATGGTCTCGGTCGTCGTGGTTGACTCGGTTGCGGCGCTCACGCCGAAAGCGGAGATCGAGGGAGAAATGGGAGCGCATCACGTAGGGCTCCAGGCGCGTATGATGTCGCAAGCGCTCCGCAAGCTTACGGCGATCGCCGCGCGAAGCCAAACCCTCATTATTTTCATCAATCAGATCCGCATGCAGATCGGCGTGTTCTTTGGGAACCCCGAAACGACGCCGGGCGGCAAAGCGCTGAAATTCTCCGCATCCGTCCGTATTGACGTGCGCCGCACGGCACAGGTCAAGAAGGGTGAGGAGGTTATCGGCAGTCGCGTGAAAGCGAAAGTCGTGAAAAATAAAGTTGCGCCGCCATTCCGCGTTGCAGAATTCGACATCATGTACGGCGAGGGCATTTCCTACGAAGCCGACGTGCTGAACAGCGCTATAAAGTACGGTGTTGTGACGAAATCCGGTGCAAGCTATAGTTTCTCCGCCGGGGGAGATGAGGGCACAATAAAACTCGGATCGGGATTTGACGCGGTACGCGAAAAATTAAAAGGGGACAAGAAGATCGTGCACGCGATGAAATCAGCCATCCTTCGCGCAGTGAAGTCCGCGGAGCGGGTCATGACCGAAGCGGAGTGATCTGATACGAGAACCGGACAGAACGAGCCGTATCGTAATTGTGGCGGTGCGTCACAATTGCGATACGGCTTTTTTCACGCCGTCCAAAGACGTACCGAATATCAGGTAGTTATTGAAGAACCAGCCATACACGAACGTAGAGTCCGAAGCGCTGAATATCAGAGTCCGCACGGGCTGGCCCGCGATCTGCTGGTCATTGAACGTGCCGGTGACTCGCCCCGGCGGTTCGGCGAAAAGTCGGCTCAGTGCGATCGGGTCGTTTTCCAGCGCGCGAAGAGCGTTCCGAAGCGTCACCGCCTGTTCTCCCCTACGCAACCGCAAGATATAACCGGGACGCCAACCGGCGGTGCCACGATATAGGAATAATGTGAAATCCTGTTCGAACTTTTCATTGAAGAACTCGGGCGAAAGGAGGTCCACGCCGCGACGACTCAAGAATTCCACCCATGACACGGCATGCTCTTCTGCATTAATCGCCTCAACTTCCACAAGCGAGGTTTCGGGCGCCACGGACGCTACGGCTTTCATAATGAGTTCGTAGAACGACGCATCAACGCTCGGCGACAAGCTTTCAACATTTCCCTGCACCGTCTGATCCGCCGCAACCCTGAAGAACGAGTGGTGTCCGAGGAATACGTCTTTCGTACCACCATCGGGCAGTTTCCCGTCCTGGGGTGGCTTATCGGCTTGTTTGCCGTCCCCGGCATCACCGCCGGAGAAGATCGCCGGAAGCACGAAGTATCCCAAAAGGAAAAGGACCAGAAAACCCGCAGTGCCGATGCCGATCCATAGAATAAGCTTCTTGTTCGAACCCGCTCCGGAAACGGTTGCGGCTGCCGCAGCCGATGCGGGGCCATCGGAGATGGTCGTCGAAAGCGCTCCCTTTCCGCCCCGGGTGAACCGGATGGAAACAAGATCTCCTTGCGGCGTGCTCCCGCCCGTCTGACCAAGCTTCGCCAGGTCGGAATTCATCGTGCGGATAACGACTTCAGCGAGAGATGAATCGGCTGAAGGCGGCGGAGGCACCGCCCCGATGCTCGGAGGAGGTACGAATACGTCTTGGTCGTTCGGCATATCGAACCTATTGTACCACCCGACGCCTGAACGGCAAAAACGGAGCTCTATGGAAAATAAGAACCTGGTGCCTAAAATTGCGGAGGCAATCCCCGTTCCGAGTTATCCCTTCGCTTTCTCTTCGGCGTTCAATTGCTTGATCGAAAGTCCGATACGGCCATCCTCATCGGCGCGGATGATCTTTGCCCGCACAAAATCGCCTACGTTCACGACGTCGGTCACCTGCTTTACGAATCCTTCCCGAAGTTCCGACACGTGTGCCTTGCCGTCCTTCCCGCCGCCAAGGTCAATAATGGCGCCGAAATCCAATGTTTTAATGACGCGCCCCTCAATAATCTCGCCTACTTTGAACTCACGGGTCATGGCCTTGATGTCCGCGGCTGCCGAAGCAACGGAGGCGGGATCTTCGCCGGCGACGAACACGGAACCGTCATCGTCAACATTGATGGACGCAAGCGCATACTTTGCGATGAGTCCGTTGATGGTCTTCCCGCCAGGGCCGATGAGCATGCCGATCTTCGATGGGTCGATGGAAAGCTGCGTGATGGCCGGAACGTATTTGGAAAGTTCTTTCCGCGGCTCCGGCAGAACGGTCTTCATGAAATCCAGGATCTGCATCCGGGCGACTTTGGCTTGTGCAAGCGTCGCGCGGACGATCTCCATCGAGATACCCCGAACTTTCGTGTCCAGTTGAATGGCCGTTACGCCATCGCGCGTTCCCGCAACCTTGAAATCCATATCGCCATAGAAATCCTCGGGGCCCTGAAGGTCGGTCAATACTTTGAACGTCGTGTCGTTGGACATGAGTCCCATCGCGATGCCGGCGACCATCTTTTTCAACGGCACGCCCGCATCAAAAAGCGAGAGGCACGTCGCGCAGACCGTCGCCATGGACGAAGATCCATTAGACGACAATATTTCGGAGACCACGCGGATGGTATACGGAAACTCCGCGGATGTCGGCACAAGACGGCGGAGCGCTTTTTCCGCAAGCGCGCCGTGGCCGATCTCGCGCCGTCCCGGACCGCCAAGGCGCCCGGTCTCGCCGGTCGAATACGGCGGGAAGTTGTAGTGGAGCATGAACCGCCGCTTTCCGGTCGTCTCCATCGTTTCGATGAGCTGTTCTGCGCCCGGCGCCGCGAGCGTCGTAACCGCAAGCGCCTGCGTGGAGCCGCGGGCGAAAACCGCTGAGCCGTGCGTGCGCTCAAAAAGCTTCACCTCGCCCTCGAGTGGCCGGACCTCCGTGAATCCCCGCCCGTCGGGCCGTTTCCCGTTCTCCAAAGCGTTCCGGTGCACGAGCGCGTCCACCGCATCCTCGTACACATGCTCCACGATGGTCATATTCGCCTCAGGCAGTGCCGCGGCGATATGCTCAAAAAGCCCCTTCTTCACCGCCGCCATCTTGTGGAACTGCTCCTGTTTCACCGGTTCAAAGACGGCTTCCTGGAGCCGGCTTGCAAGATACTCGTCTATCGCTTTTTTCAGTTCGGCATCGGGCTCATGAAGATTCACAGCATGCTTTTCCTTGCCGACTTCCGCAACGATCTTTTCTTGGAACGCGATCAGGGCGTCGTTCGCCTCCTGAGCGACCGCGAAGGCTTTTGCCACGTCTTCTTCGCTCGCCTCGCCACCGGAAAGCTCTATCATATTGATCTTTCCTTTCGGACCGGACACGAACGCTTCAAAAACGCACGACGGATCCGACTGCTTCGTCGCATCCGGATTCACCACGATCTCGTTCCCGATCTTCGCCACGCGAACGCCGCCGACTGGACCGTTCCACGGCACGCTGGAAATGGCGATGGCCGCCGAAGCGGCGATGAGTCCGACGAACTCGGGCTCGTTCTCCGGATCGTATGCGAGCACGGTCATTACGACCTGCAGATCGCGGCGGATGCGGTAATCAAAAAGC
>JBEEJO010000039.1:0-7700 GCA_041169145.1 Candidatus Parcubacteria bacterium
AACCCATGGACCAATACGATTTTGTGGCGATAGGCGATATCGTGACCGACGCCTTCATTCGGCTTGCGGATCCGCATATCCACGCAAACGTTGACCGCGAGAACCGCGAGCTCTGCATGAGTTTCGGAGATAAGATACCGTACGAGGATGTCTATGTGGTTCCAGCCGTGGGCAACAGTCCGAATGCCGCGGTCTCGGCCGCGCGGCTTGGTTTGAAGACCGCGCTTGTGACGAACCTCGGCGGCGATTTCTTCGGCAAAGAATGTCTGGACGCCCTGGTGAAGAATGGCGTCTCCACGGAGTTCGTGAAGACGCACCCGGGCATCAAAACGAACTATCACTATGTGCTGTGGTATCAAGATGACCGTACCATTCTCATTAAGCATGAAAAGTATCCCTATGAGATGCCGGACATCCGGAACCCGAAGTGGATATATCTTTCCTCGCTCGGCGAGCATTCGCTGGAGTTCCACGATGCGCTGGCGAAATATCTGGAGGATCATCCGGATGTGAAGCTTGCCTTCCAGCCGGGGACGTTCCAGATGAAGTTCGGCACGGAGCGCATGGCAACGTTCTATAAGCGCTCGGAGATATTTTTCTGCAATAAGGAAGAAAGCCAGCGGATACTGGGCACCGAAGAGGGCGATATCAAGAAGTTGCTTGCGGGCATCCACGACCTTGGACCGAAGATCGTGGTCATCACCGATGGTCCTGTCGGTGCGTATGCGTTCGCAGACGGGAAATACTGGTTCATGCGGCCGTATCCGGATCCGAAACCTCCGTTGCAGCGCACGGGCGCTGGCGATGCGTTCTCGTCGACCGTCACGGTCGCGCTCGCGTTGGGGAAGGAATTGCCGGAAGCGCTCCGGTGGGGACCGGTGAATTCCATGTCGGTCGTGCAGGGCATCGGCGCCCAGGCCGGTCTTTTGGACCGCGCACGGCTTGAAGGATATCTCGCACAAGCGCCGGAAGATTATCAGCCGAAAGAACTATGAAGACGCTCCGCGACGTCTTGCAGGAATGCCGAGAGAAGCGCGTCGCGCTGGGTCACTTCAATATCTCCGACCTCGCGGGACTCAAAGCTATCTTCGCCGCGGCGCGAGAACTCGGTCTTCCCATCATGATCGGCGTTTCCGAAGGCGAGCGTGAGTTCGTAGGCGTCCGACAGGCGGCAGCGCTCGTGAAGTCTCTGCGCGAGGAGTTCGATTACCCGATATTCCTGAATGCCGACCACACGCATTCAGTGGAGAAGATCGAAGAAGCAGTACGCGCCGGATTTGATGAAGTGCTTTTCGACGCCGGGAAGCTTCCGTTCGATGAGAATGTGAAAGAAACGAAACGCGCGGTGGAGATCGCGAAGTCCATCAACCCGAACGTTATTGTTGAAGGCGAGCTTGGATGGATCGGGAGTTCATCCGCCATTATGGAAAACGTTCCGGAGGGCGCGGCGCTCACCGCGGAGATGCTCACGACGCCCGACGAGGCGAAGCAGTTCGTTGAAGCGACAAAAGTGGACGTGTTGGCGCCCGCGGTGGGGAACATGCACGGACTCTTGGCGTCGATGGTGACGGGCGAGACGCACAAGGAGCTCAATATCGTCCGCATCGCGGAACTTGCCGGGGCGACAAGCTCGTTCCTTACGCTCCACGGCGGTTCGGGAACGGCGGACGATGGATTCGTGAACGCGGTCAAGGCGGGCATCACCATCATTCACGTGAACACGGAGATCCGGCTTGCGTGGCGGCGCGGAGTGGAGGCGGGACTCGCGAAGGATGCGAACGAAGTGACGCCGTACAAGATATTGACACCGGCGGTGGAGAAGGTGCAGGAAGTAGTGAAGAACAGATTGAAGCTGTTTAACGGGCTAACGTAATTCGCTCAAGTTTTTTCCTTGCGGGAACCGGCGTTCGGTTTGCTCCAGCGGCAAACCGCCGCCTGCATCTCGCCCCACCTCGTCCCGCAGAGCGGGACACCAAGCTCGGCGTGGCTCCGATAGCTTCCCGCAAGAAAAAAGCTTTCGCCCAACCTTGCACAGCTGTGCGTAGGAGAGATAGGAACTTAAGGTAGCTCCGACCTGCCCCGCCGAGGCGGCGATGGGCCATCGGAGCTTTGGCGTATATTTGCCTCACCTAAAGTCGCAATGGTGTTCCGAACTTAGGTGAGGGGCGGTAGCGTGGAAGTTACTACGCGCCCGACGGGTAGTATGCCGACTAGACGGCCGAGCGGAACGAAATCGGCTTCAGACAGATGAAGCAGTGAAGGTGAGCGGCGGCGATGTCACATCTGTCACCTGGACACTCGCACGCGACACCCGTGGCGCCACACTCGTTACACTTGTAGTCCCCATCCAACTTTTTCCGCTCTTCTGCTGCTGGCACGACCAGTGCGGAAACGCGGTCTCCGTGCCGCCCTTCCTCGATGTAATAGCGAGGGACGTACGCCATGCTTCCGCAGAGTGCGGTGAGCCAGCTGAGGACGACCTGCGAAATACTGTCACCCCTGCCCTCGAACACCATATTGCGCCCGTCGCAGAGCTCCGGAGCAGCGGCGCGTATGAACCACCCGCCGCCCGATGCCATGCTTTCGTACGTCAACGTCTTCGTGATCGTGTGGCGAACCTTGCCGAATTGCCGGATGGTCAGCTCGACCTGAACCTCGTTATCCATGTGGCCCTCCTGCTGGCGAGGAGTATATGAGCTTTGTTTGGGGTGGTCAAGAAGAGAGCGAAGATTCTTTTGCGCATACTGCACAAGTTCAGATACATAAAGAAGCTTTCGGAATCCCGCCAAGCTTGGTGTCGCTTACGGCGACTTGGCGGGATGAGAAGCAGGTGCGGTCCGGTCGCTGGAACCGGAACGACACCGGTTCTTTCGGAGAGAGGGTCGGAGCGCCTTGCCAGGAGGAGAAGGTTTTGCTATAGTGGTTCGGCAAAAGTATGGAACTCGCTGTAGAAACGCGCGACAAATTCGGGAGAGAAACGAAGGCCATTCGAGAGAAGGGCTTGATTCCCGCTGAGCTCTATGGGCACGACATAGAGAATGTCCACCTTGCGGTTGACGCGAAGGCGTTCGGAAAGCTGTACCGCGAGGCCGGAGAGAACACCATCGTGACACTCGTTATTAAGGGCGACCCCTCGACGAAGCTCGGAGCCTCCGGAGAAAAGCGTCCGGTCCTCATCTATGACGTCCAACGGAACTACCTTGGCGATACCGTGGACCACATCGATTTCTATCAAGTCCGCATGGATGAGAAGATCACGGCGAAGATACCGATAGAATTCACCGGCGTATCCCCAGCCGTAAAGGAGAAGGGAGGACTGCTCAATACGTCGTTCGCGGAAATCGAGGTTGAGGCGCTGCCTGGCGACTTGCCGCATCGCTTCGTCGCCGACCTTTCCGTCCTTGCCGATATCAATCAAAGCCTTTATGTAAAAGACCTGCTTGTACCGAAGGGTGTGCGCGTATTGATCGATTCCGGGACCGCTTTGGCGACCATTACCGAAAAAATGAAGGAGGAGGTTGTTCAGGCGCCGGTTGCCGATGTCTCCGAGGTGAAGGTGGAAACCGAGGAAAAGAAGGCGGAGCGAGAGAAGGAAAAAGCCGCTTCAGAGAGTGAAGAGGGCAAGAAATAGCGTTTTGTCCGCATGGTCCGTTATCTATCCCGCCGGGAACTTCTCCCGGCGGTTTTCGTTGTATAATAGAGGGGCGGGGTATTGCCCTGGTTTTTCATTGTGTCTAGGCTCTTAAAACCAAAAATCCTTGAGGACATCCAATCGCGGGGGCGGAGCGTCTTCAGCGTCCCGGTCCAGCGGGTGAACTTGAACTATAGTCGGGTGTGGCGATTGCCCATCACGCCGGCTTTGCGACTTGCCGCCGGGGCGATGGCGGTATGGCTTCTTGTCGGCGGTTCTGCCATCGCGCCCACAACACAAACCCTTGCCGCAAATACCACATCCCAAGAAGAGCGGGCAGCGCTTGAAGAACAGCTCAAAGATCTGGAGCTACAGATAGATGAATATGAGAGCCAGGTCGTGAGCTATCAGAAGCAGGGTACAACCCTGAAGGGCGAGGTTGCACGCCTGAACAGTAGGATCGCGAAGCTGAATCTGCAGATCAAGGCCATTACGTTGCAGATAGGCCAACTGGACGTGAAGATCGCGGATACCGAAGGCCAGATCACGACGACGGAGAACGAGATAGACCGGCACAAAACGGCGCTTGCCCGGCTTCTGAACGAGCTCTATCAGAGCGACCAAGCAACGCTTCTCCACATTTTTTTAAAGAACCCTAAGCTTTCCGATTTCTTCTCGGACCTGAACAGCATCACCTTGCTTCAAGGGAACCTTCGCATGGCAATCCGAGAGATATCGGACCTACGGGACGATCTGGAGAGCCAAAAGGAGCAGTATGCGCTTGCTCGCGCGGACGCGGCGAGCGCGCGGGAATACCAGGCGGCACAGAAGATGGAGACCGACGCGGTCAAGCGCCAACAGGATGAACTGTTGAAAATAACCAAAGGGCAAGAATCCAAGTATCAGCAGCTCGTCAAAGAGACCAAGCAGACCGCAGCGCAGATCCGGAGCAGGATATTCACCCTGCTCGGCGGCGGAGAACTTACCTTCGAGCAGGCGTATGATTACGCGAAGCTCGCATCCGGTGCGACCGGCGTCCGGCCGGCACTCATTCTTGCGGTGCTGGACCGCGAATCGGCGCTTGGCAAGAATGTCGGCAAGTGCAGCTATCAGACGGCAATGAGCCCGAAGAACCAGACGATATTTTTGCAGATCGTCGCCGAGCTTGGCGTGAATCCTGATACGATGCAGGTTTCGTGCCCCAACAAGGATGGCGTCTACGGCGGTGCGCTCGGTCCGGCGCAATTCATTCCTTCGACATGGATGCTCTATCGCGACAAAGTTGCCCAGGTTACCGGTCACTCGCCCGCGTCGCCGTGGAACAATGCCGATGCATTCGTCGCAACAGCGCTCTATATGGCCGATGCCGGTGCGGCGAACGCCACATCGGTCGCCCAGGAACGGAAAGCCGCCGCGCGGTACTACGCCGGCGGCAACTGGTCGCGATATCTCTGGACATACGGCGAAGCGGTAGTTTCGCGCGCAGCGAAGTTCGAGCAGGATATTCAGGCGATTACGAGTTAGGGAGCTCAAGGTTCCGTTTTTCGGGAACCGGCGTCGCGTTCACTCCTGCGGTGACCGCGCGCCTGCTTCTCGGGCCGGCAAACCGAGCACATAAGACGTTATGTGCTCGGACCGAGCTTTCCGGCCCTCCGAAAGCTTCCCGCAAAACGGAACCCATCGCTCATCAGGGCTGAAGTAGCCTCGCCGATCCAGCGAGGCTTCCGGCTCCCGTTGCGTTCCAACTTTGCCTCAATCCGGGTCCTCGGGTATCATATCCCCATGCCTAAAACTCCTGCGACGATAAAACATGTTCTCCCGAACGGTCTGCGCGTTGTTCTCGTTCCCCAGCCGGGGAGCGTTTCGTCCGCGGTCCTCGTGCTCGTCGAGGCCGGGTCCGAGTACGAGAAGAAGCGCACGAACGGCCTGTCGCATTTTTTGGAGCACATGATGTTCAAGGGAACGACAAAGCGTCCCACGTCACAGCTCATTTCAAGCGAATTGGATTCGCTCGGCGCCGAGTACAACGCGTTTACGGGACAAGAATATACCGGCTATTGGGCGAAAGCGCAGAATGCGAAACTTTCGCAGATCATGGATATCGTCTTTGATATGTATCTGCATCCGATCTTTGATCCGAAGGAGATCGAGAAAGAGCGCGGCGTGGTCATTGAAGAGATAAATCTATATGAAGATACGCCGACGCGACAGGTGCACCAGGAGTTTTCCGAGCTCTTGTATGGCGACCAGCCGGCCGGATGGGATATTGCCGGGACGAAGCAAAACATCCGTACGCTCCAGCGGAAAGATTTCGTGACCTATCGCGATGCGCGATACGTTGCGCCGGGAACAGCGGTCATTATCGCCGGCGCGTTCGATCCGAAGCGCGTACTGAAAACGGTACAGAAGCAGTTCGGTTCCCTCGAGCGGCGGCGCGCACCAAAGAAGCCCAGGGCGATCGAGCGACAATCGCGCCCGGCCGTGCGGGTGAAGTTCAAGGAATCCGACCAGACGCACATCGTTCTCGGCACGCGCGCGTTCAGCATGTTCGACAAGCGGCGGTACGCTTTGCAGGTGCTTGCGGATGTCGCCGGCGGCGGGATGAGCTCGCGCTTGTTCCATCGAGTGCGGGAAGACCTTGGTGCGGCGTATTACGTGCGCGCTTCTGCCGACTTGTCGCTCGACCGCGGTTTCTTTTCCGTATCCGCGGGTTCCGACAACAAGCGCGCGCCGGTCGTGGTGAAGGCCATTTTGGAGGAGCTTGACCGGCTTCGCCGGGAATTGGTGCCTGTCGAAGAGCTCCAGAAGGCCAAAGACCACCTGGTCGGCGGGCTTATGCTGGGTTTGGAGACCTCCGACCAGCTTGCCGGATTCTATGGAAGCCAGGAAATAACCACGAAAAAGCTGGTTTCTCCGGCTGAACTGAACCGGAAGGTGCAAGGAGTAACCGCCGAGGAGATTCGGATCGTGGCCCGAGCCATCTTCACCGACCGGTCTCTGAATCTCGCCCTCATCGGACCCTGGAAGAAGGAAACGCCGTTCCGAAAGATACTGAAGTTCTAGGAGCGTTCCGTGGCAGCCCCCGCCCCGGCCTTGCCGGGGCGGGATTTGTATTGCGCCAACTTTGCTTCGGGGTGTACACTGAAGCCATGGATAAGCGTGTCTTCGACATATCCTGGGGGAGCCTTTGGCGAATACTTTTTTTCGTCGTGCTCGTCGCGATCATGTATCTTGGGCGCGGAGTGCTCCTCGGCTTGTTCCTTGCTATCGTCATCTCGTCGGGTCTGGAATTTCTCGTGAATTTTTTTGAACGGCGCGGATTGCCGCGGACGTTGGGCGTCATCGTCATCTTTCTTTCGTTCGCGGTTCTCCTTGTCATGACGGTGTATGCCATCGTGCCGCTCATCATCGTGGACCTCAACAGTATCTTCCTTACACTCAGTAAGTACGGCGGCGACACGTTTCTTGCGCCATTCATCAGTTTTCGCACCGTGCAATCGCTTGCGGATTTCGTGAACACGCTTTCCGCCCAGTTCCTTTCCGGCGGGACGCCGATCGGCGCATTTTCGGGTATCGTCGGCGGTTTTGCGCTCGGTATTTCCATTATCGTGAGCTCATTCTACCTGTCGCTCACGCGGAATGGCGTTGAGCGGTTCTTGCTCGCCGTTATTCCCGCTGATTACGAAGCGGATGCGCTCGCTGTTTACGAACGCGCCATTGTGCGTATCGGGCATTGGTTCCGCGGTCAATTGCTTCTCTCCGTCATTATGGGCGGATTGGTTTTCGCGACGCTTCTTGTATTGGATGTGCGATACGCATTCCTTCTTGCGCTTCTCACCGCTATTCTGGAGCTCGTTCCCTATATTGGCCCCATTATCGCCGGGTCGTTCGCCGTTATCGCCGCGCTCGTGACAACGCCGGAATCCCTCCAGCTCGCGCTCTACACGCTCATCGCTTTCATCGTTATCCATCAAATAGAGAGCCATATTCTTGTGCCGCTCGTCGTAGGGCGGAGCGTCAGTTTGCACCCTGTTGTGGTCATTATCGCATTGCTCATGGGCGTTGAAGT
>JBEEJO010000040.1:0-7679 GCA_041169145.1 Candidatus Parcubacteria bacterium
ATTAGCTTGGCAGAGGTCACGGATGATTTCTTGGCGTATTTGAGCGGATTAAAGCGGGAACAGGAAGGAGTTGTGAATCAGGAGGAATCGCTGGCGCTTCTGCGCGTCATTGCGGATTTCGTTGTCATCGCAAGCCGGTTGCTCTTCATCAAGTCAAAAGCTCTTCTGCCCGAAGTGACGCTTGGCGAAGAGGAAGAAGCCGATATCAAGGACCTGGAACTGCGCTTGCAGATGCTTCGGGATCTCCGTCCGGCGATGCGATATCTCGCTGCCCGCTGGCAAGCGGGTGAACATGCGTGGAGCCGTCCATACTTCCTGAATACCATTTCTCCCGCGGGAGTACCGTTCTCATTGCAGGATAGTGGTTCCGGCGAAGCGCGCCCCGATGAACAACCGTCCGAGCCTCACCGCGGCGTGCAGGTATTCTATCCGAGCCCCGCGCTTAAAGCGCCGGCGCTCGCCGATTCTCTGCGAACGCTTTTTTCGGCATTTGAACGGTTCGTGCTGGAGAGCAGCACTATCCGTGAAACGGTGATATCGCTCGAGAAAAAGATCAAGGAAGTTATGCAACGCTTCAAGGAAATTACCGAAACATCGTTCTCTGCGCTGGCAAGCGGTTCTTCGCGCGGCGAGCGCGTGGTGGCGTTCCTCGCTATTCTGCATCTCGCACGGGAACAGATCGTGCG
This sequence comes from Candidatus Parcubacteria bacterium, assembly GCA_041169145.1. Classification (GTDB taxonomy): domain Bacteria; phylum Patescibacteriota; class Minisyncoccia; order UBA6257; family 2-01-FULL-56-20; genus DATJQA01. The sequence continues at coordinate 687 of JBEEJO010000040.1, forward strand.
CTTGGAACAGGAATCCGAATTTTCTGATATTATGGTAAGGAAATCATTGGACGGTCCGGTCGGCGTACCATCATAAGCGAACAGTATGGAAGAAAAAACAGCGGAACTTGAGGCATTGCTTTTCGTGCACGGAGAACCGCTTGCGTTCACGAAAATAGGAAAATTGCTCGGAACGGACGAAGCCGGCGCCCGCGGGTTAGTGGCGGAATATGAAAAACGCCTTGCCTCGGCCGATCGGGGCCTCAGCGTCGTTACATCCGAAGACCGGGTCCAGCTCACGACGAAACCGGTATTCTCGCGCATCCTGGAATCCTTCATTAAAGCAGAATTGAGCGAAGAGCTTTCGCCGGCATCGCTTGAAACGCTTGCCATCGTCGGATATTTCGGACCCATTTCACGCGCGCGTATCGATTATCAGCGTGGCGTGAATTCACAGTTCATCCTGCGCAGTTTGCTTCTGCGCGGACTCGTAGAACGTTCGCCGGACCCGCATCGCCCGAACGCATATTTGTATTCGCCAAGCTTTGAGATGCTGAAATACATCGGCGTTCAACAACAGAGCGATCTGCCCGAGTATGCAAAATTCCGCTCCCTGCTTGAGCGCTTCGAAGCATCGGAGGGTACCGGTGAGCCGGTTGCGATTTCTGCGGATACGGATATCATTCCCGAAGCACAGACGGAATCGCACGATATGCCAGCATGATCACCATCGAGGAAAAAGCAGTCATATTCGCGGTATTGCTTTCCGTGGCCGTTCTTCGCGGCGGGTTCGGCGCGTTGAGCAATGCGGACGGACAGACCGCTACGGTCAACGGACAAAGCGCACGGCAGAACGTTCTTCACGTGCCGCCCGAACCGCCGGTATACGTTCTGTCGGCACCGGTCGTACCGCCGCCGCTCCAAAAAACATTGACTCCTGAAGAAGAATTGATCGCTGAACATCTCGGCGGCAGTTCTTCCGAGATCGCAAAACTGCTTGCTGGTAACAACGATGAACCGGCGACACCGTCGGAACCGATCGCCACGCTGCCCGCTTCGGAATTTGAGAATGCCGGCATGGTTGTTGCCTCCGGCGACATGGGTCCGAGCGTGTTCCGTCCGCGCGGCGTTCTTGCTGATGTGCCTGCGGTGTCGGCGAAAACCGTACTGCTTGCGGATCTGCAAAGCGGCGAGGTGTATGCGGATATCCAAGGTTCGCGTCGATGGCCCGTCGCGTCCATTACGAAACTGATGACGGCGATCATCGCGCAAGAATCGCTGAACGCTCAGGATGTCGTTGCGTTGAGCCAAGAAGATGTTCCGTTCGGCGATACGACTCTCGTACATCTGTTGAAGCCCGGCGAATCGTATAGCGTTTCAGACCTTATTACGGCGATGCTCGTCGTGTCGTCCAATGAGGCGGGGGAGGCGCTCGCACGCCGCGTGGGGCGTGATGAGTTCATCCGTAAAATGAACGAACGGGCGGCGGCATGGGAGCTCACCGATACGTATTTTGCCGATCCGACAGGATTGTCGTCCGCCAATCAATCGACGCCGCGAGATCTTATCGTGCTCGCCGGGCGCATCTGGAACGAGCATCCCGGCATTCTGGACATTACTCGCAAAGTGAAAGTGACCGTAACCGATGTCGAGAGTAAGAAGAAGAAAACTCTGCAGAATATCAATCAGTTCGCCGGTGAAGCATGGTTCGTGGGAGGAAAAACCGGATTTACCGACGATGCCGGAGGGAATTTACTCACGGTTTTCAAGAGCGACCGCCGGCCGGTCGTGGTTGTGGTGCTTGGCACCGATGACCGATTCGGCGTGACGGAAAAGCTCATGAACTGGTTTACGGCAAATTACCGAGCGGTTGCCCGCTGACGTCCTATGATCGTTTTGGAACAAGCCGTTCGGGCGATGGTTATCACGATGATATCGTTCTTCGTGGCCTTCGCATCGACACCGCTTTGGCTTCGCTTGCTCCGAGCGAATATGAAGAAACAGATCCGCACGAAGGAGGCGGCTCCGGTCTATAACCAATTCCACGAAAAGAAGGCTGGCACGCCGAATGCCGGCGGTATCATCATCTGGACGACGGTCGGAGGCCTCGCGCTTCTGTTCGCCCTTATGGATATGCTATTCGATGGCCAATGGAACTATTTCAATTTCATCGACCGCCGCGAAACGTACTTGCCGCTCGCGACCTTTCTTGGCGCGGCGGTTATCGGCATCGTCGATGATTGGTTCGGCACGTTGCGTATCGGACCGAATGGAGGAGGACTGAAAGTCAGGCACAAGCTGCTGATCTACACCGTCCTTGCGGCGATCGGAGCGTGGTGGTTTTTCTTCAAGCTGGAACGGCAGGAACTCGTGATCCCGTTCCTCGGGCCTTTTGATATCGGTCTATGGTACATCCTGTTCTTCATGTTCATCGTCGTTGCAACGGCATTCTCGGCGAACGAGACGGACGGTCTGGACGGGCTCTTCGGCGGCACGGCGCTTTTCGCATTCTTGGCGCTCACCGCCGTCGCGTTTTCCACGGGGCTCTATCATCTTGCCGCCTTCGGCGGAGCGGTCATCGGAGCGCTCCTGGCGTTCCTGTGGTATAACATTTACCCCGCGAAATTCTTCATGGGCGATACGGGTTCCATGTCGCTCGGCATCACGATAGGAGTTCTTGCGATGCTCACGAACACTGCGCTGCTTCTGCCGTTCTTCGCGTTCATCCTGGTCATGGAATCGCTGTCGGTCATCGTTCAGCTCGGGAGCAAAACACTCTTCGGTCGGAAACTCTTCCGTTCCACGCCCATTCATCATCATTTTGAAGCGCTTGGCTGGCCGGAGTCGCAGGTCACGATGCGCTTTTGGATCATTTCCGCGGTCGGTTGCGCGGTCGGGCTTGCGCTCTTCTTCCTATCGCGATTCTTGTAAAGCGGGCCGCGCGTGCTAATCTTTCTGTATCCATGGCTACTCCGAGCTTCGAAAAACGCCATCTCGCGAAAAAATCGGAGAATATATCCGACTGGTATCAGGACGTCGTGCTTCAAGCCGGACTTGCCGATTATGCCGAGACCAAGGGCTGTATCATTTTCAAGCCCTACGGCTATGCGTTGTGGGAGCGCATCCAGCAGCTTATCGATCCGTGGCTGAAGAAGGATGGCGTTCAGAACGTTTATTTCCCGCTTCTCATCCCGTATTCGCTCTTGAACAAAGAAAAAGAACATGTGGAAGGATTTTCGCCGGAGCTTGCCATCGTGACGAAGGCGGGCGGCGAGGATCTCGCGGAACCCTTGGTCGTCCGGCCGACGTCCGAAACGGTGATGTACAAGACATTCGCGAGCTGGGTGCAAAGCTATCGCGAACTGCCGATGAAAGTGAACCAGTGGTGCAACATTGTGCGCTGGGAAAAGCGCACCCACCCGTTCCTTCGTACCACGGAATTTCTGTGGCAGGAAGGCCATACGGTACATGCCGACGAGGACGATGCGATGGCGATGGTAAAGAAAGCGCTCGAATGGTATCGGAAATTCTATGAAGAGTATGCGGCGATATCCGTCTATGCCGGCATGAAGAGCGAGAGCGAAACGTTCGCCGGAGCAAAGCGCACCTATTCCGTGGAGCTCGTGATTCCCGACGGCAAAGCGCTCCAGGGCGGCACGTCACACAATCTTGCGGACCATTTCGCGAAAGTTTTTGACATAGAATATTTGGATGAGAAAGGGGAGAAGAAGCACCCCTTCCAAACCTCGTGGGGGCTTTCGACGCGCTCCATCGGAGGCGTAATACTCGTTCACGGCGACGATGCGGGGCTTATCATGCCCCCGCGGCTTGCGCCGACGCAGGTAGTGGTTATGGTCGTCGGCAATACCGACGCGGAACAGTTGGCCACTATCGAAGGGCATGCGAAAAATCTTGTCGACCAACTGGACGTGGTCGGCATCCGGGCGGTCGTGGATGCGAACGTGAAACAGACGCTCGGGTATCGCATCAACGAATGGGAATTGAAGGGCGTGCCGCTTCGTTTGGAGATCGGTGCGCGGGAAATAAAAGAGGGAAAAGTGGCTTTCGCGCGGCGCGATACGTTCGAGAAGGGCTCGTTCTCTGCGCTTCATGCGGTTGCGGAAACACAGAAGCTGTTGGCCACGATCCACGAGAATCTCTTTGCGCGTTCGAAAAAGATAAAAGAAGACCTTACGCTGAATATCACGGCCTACGACGAGTTCAAAAAAGCGCTCGAAGAAAAGCGTTCATTCGCGCGCGTGCCGTGGTGCGAAGACAAGAATTGCGAAGCGAAGGTGAAGGAAGAGACGAAAGCGACCTCGCGCGTGCTGGAAACTGAGTTGATGGAAAAACCCGCCGGCGGAAAGTGTTTCGCCTGCGGCGGACCCGCAAAGCATTATTGGCTCTTTGCAAGGAGCTATTAGGGTTCCTCGTTCTCGTTTTGAAGAACGGGGCCGTTCTGTTTTGATAGTACGAATTCCATTGCAAATCAATGATGCCGGTGCTATGCTAGCTCCGTCTTATGGCCTCATTTTTCGACCGATTTTACAAGGATGTCGGGATAGATCTTGGCACGGCGAACACGCTTATTTATGTGCGCGACCGCGGCTTGGCCATCAATGAACCGTCCGTCGCGGCCGTGAACAACAAGACGAACCAGATCCTCGCCGTCGGCGAGGACGCGAAAAAGATGCTCGGCCGAACGCCGGGGCATATTACCGTCGTTCGTCCCTTGGTGAACGGCGTCATCTCCGATTTTGAAATGACGCGCGAAATGCTGCGGCAGTTCCTCCGCCGCCTCACGACGACCATCGCGCCACTTGCGAGCTACCGCCGCGGCATCCTCGCCATTCCGAATAACCTGACGGAAGTCGAGCGCAAATCCGCGGAAGACGCCGCCATCGCCGCCGGATGCGCGAAAGCATTCCTTATCGAACAGCCCATCGCCGCCGCGCTCGGCGCGAATTTGCCCATAGACACGCCGACCGCATCGCTCGTCATCGATATCGGGGGAGGCACGACGGATATCGCGGTCATTTCCATGGGCGGCACGGTGAATGCTCGAACGCTGAAGACCGCGGGCGATAAGTTCAACCAGGACATCATCCAATTCGTCCGCGACGAATTCAAACTGGTTATCGGAGAGCCGACGGCCGAATTCGCGAAAATGGCGGTCGGTTCCGCGATACCGCTCGACAAATCGTTGGAAGCTCCCATCCGGGGGCGCGATATGGCGACGGGATTGCCGCGCGAGGTTATCATCAAGAACAGCCATGTGCGCGCGGCATTGTCGAAATCGATGCGAACCATGAGCGATGCGGTGCTGGAAACGATAGAGACCACCCCGCCGGAGCTCGTGGGCGACATGCTGAAGCAGGGAATTCTGCTCTGCGGCGGGGGAGCGCTCCTCCGAGGCATCGATGTTCTGATCGAGAAAGAAACGGGCGGCGTCACGGTACAGATCGCCGAGGATCCGTTGACATGCGTCGTGCGCGGATTGGGCAGAATGGTTGACGAATTCGACAGTCATCGGATGCTCCTGGATAATCCGCTCCGACCGTTGGAGATCGCACTCTGATAACGTCCCGCGGCGCAGAACGTAGAACATACGAAGAGAACAGTTCGTTTCGGCAATCGCTTGTCCATTATTCCATGGCAGGAAAACTTATCATCGGCATCGGACTTTTTGCGATCATCGCGCTCGCTGTCTTTTTTCCGCAAGCGGGTTGGCGGCTCCAGCGATGGTTCTCGTGGGACAACGGAGAGGACATCGCCGGCGTTGAGCGTGCGCTTGTGGAAAATCAAACTCTCAAAGCCGAACTTGCTCGCCTGGCTCCGCTCTCGGAAATTCTACCCGCAAAGCATTCGAGCACTACCCGAATTGCGGAAGTGTTTTCGCGATATCCGTTCAGCGTGCGAAACGCCATGATCATCGGTGTCGGCGAAAACGACAGCATCCGTTCCGGAGAGCCGGTATTCCTTGCGACGAAAACCGATTCATCTCCGCAGGTCATGATCGGGGTCGTGACCGACGTGCGCAACGATACGGCAACGGTGCAAACGCTCTTCGATCCGAAGTTCAAGACGGCCGTTCGCGTCGGTTCGAGCGGTGCGGATGCGCTTCTCATTGGTGGTCCAGAGCCAACGCTATCATTGATATCGAAGGCTGCGCAGGTGCAATCGGGCGATATTGTTGTTTCCGCATCGCCGGAATTCCCCCTTGGTGTGCCGCTTGCGACGGTCGGAATATTGAGACCCGCGGAAGACCAGGCGTTCAAGAACGCAACATTGATGTTCAGTTATGACATCGCGGACATCCGCGTCGTTCAGGTTGATCTGGTCGCGCCATGAAGATCTACGCCGCGTTCGTCATCACGATCCTCGCCGCGCTGGTACAACTTCTCATAGGGCGTGCACTGCCTGCGGTTCCCGATATCGCGCTCGCCGCATTGCTTGCGCTCGGGAGCGGTGTCGGATTTCTTGTTGAGCTCGGACTTGTGGCAGTGTCCGTTCTTATTCTGAACTGGCAATCCGGCCCGAGTGCCGACCTGCTTCTCTTTATCGCGTTGCCGCTCATCGGATGGCTCGCCGCGCACCGCATGCCGTTCCAGCCGTGGCTTGCCGGTTTCGTCGTGGTTGCCCTTGGATGTGCGGCATTCCCGTTCATCCTTGCTCCCGATGTCGTACTGAACGATCCGATCAGATATCTTCGGCTGTGGGGCGTGGGATTGTTTGTCGGATTGCTTGCGGCATCGGCGCTGGACGCCGCGGACGAAGCACGGACGAAATAATGAACCGAACATCTCATCACGAAGTTGCCATAGAAGAATCGCTATCCGATGGATGGTCGGAGGATCTCGGCGTTGTTGAAGTGCCATTGGACGAGCGGCCGTTCTTTCACTTCGGCGTTCTCGCGTTCCTCATCACCGTGGCGCTCGCGGGGCGCATCGCATGGATCGGCTTGGCTGAAGGATCATTCTATCGGGTGCGTGCGGAAGTGAACCAGTTCCAGTT
>JBEEJO010000041.1:0-7219 GCA_041169145.1 Candidatus Parcubacteria bacterium
TATCGTAGTGAAGCTCTTATCCGAGAAGCGCGACTTGCATAGCTTGTCCGGCCGGCTTGCGGTCGGCATTCTCATCGTCCAGGATATCGCCGCCATTCTTCTGCTCGTTGTTCTTTCGGGTTTTGCATCCGGCGGAGGATTTTCTCCGAGCGGACTCATTGTCTCCGTGCTCCAAGGCACCGCACTTTTTGCGTGCATCTTCTGGATCGGGAGAAAACTCGTGCCGCTCTTCATCGATCGCATCGCCGGTTCCCAAGAACTGCTCTTCCTCGTGAGTCTCGCGTGGGTATTCCTGCTCGCCGCGCTCGTTGAGCGCATCGGGTTCTCCATAGAGATCGCCGGTTTCATCGCGGGCGTATCGCTGGCGAACGCGTCCGAACACTTCCAGATCGCCGGACGCATCCGGCCGCTCCGTGACTTCTTCATCCTTATCTTCTTTGTCCTGCTCGGCTCATCCATTTCCGTGATGAGTCTGCAAAGCATCGGCTGGCCGGTCCTCGCGTTCTCGCTTTTCGTCCTTATCGGCAATCCGCTGGTCGTGCTGGTCCTCATGGGACTCATGGGATATCGCCGACGGACAAGCTTCCTCACGGGCATCGCCATTGCGCAGATATCGGAATTCAGCTTGGTGCTTGCGGCATTGGGACGAAAGATACAACATCTGGACGACGGCACGGTCTCGCTCATCACGTCGGTTGGCATCATCACGATAACCATCTCCTCATATCTCATCATCCATGGCGACGCCTTGTTCAAGCTCGTACATCGCCCCCTGAGATTCTTTGAACGAAAAGTGACCAAAGAGAACGGCTCGGTATCCGGCGAACGCGCACACCCCGTCATTCTTATCGGAGCGCACCGGACCGGACAGGCCATCGCAACGAGCGTGCCGCGAAGCGATCTGTTGGTCATTGATTTCGATCCGAAGGTCATCGAAGAGCTCAAGGGCTCCGGCTACGCGTATCTCTTCGGGGATATTATGGATCCGGATATCGCCGAGCGGGCACATCTCACCGAAGCGCGGCTTGTCATCTGCACCAGTCCGGACTTCGACGACAATATGAACATCGTGAAACTCCTCATGCACCATCTGCCGCGGCCGAAGATTATCGTCCGCGCGGAGGACGAGCTGCAAGCGGAACTTCTCTATGCCGCCGGAGCGGATTATGTGCTTCTGGCGAACTTCACGGCGGGCCAATATCTCGGAAAGACCATCGCATTGGATCCGGCCATGAAAATACTTGAACATCTGAAGAAACGCGATCTTGTGATGCTGAAACACAAACGGCGGTTCCTTCCGGCCCCGCCGGTTCCCGATGCGGTCGGAAATCCTTCTCCGCCGCGCGTATGAACCAGCTCACTACCGGAGTATTTCTGGAACGGCTCATCGCGCCGCGGGTCATGTGGAGCGCTTTTCTTGTCACGACATCTCTTTTCATTATCGTGACGATCATCTTGTGGTATCACTGGCGGACATACGCATTACAAACACAGACCATACGCATCGTGCGTGTGGTATACGCTGTTGGAGGTCTGGTATTCGTCGCATTACAGCTCATCGCATTACTCTCGCTTTGAACATGCTGGAACTCCACGAGAACGAGCGGGTCATGAAGGCGGTGCGCCAGCACTGGTTCGTTTTCGTGCTTGAGATGTTCTTTCTTATCATCCTTGCATTGTTGCCGCTGCTCGAATTCATCCTGCCCAGCGCCGCCCGATTCCTCGGCATCTCGCTCTCGCTCGGCTCTCCGGCGCTATTCCTCACCGCAACGTGGTTCCTTTTCGTGTGGGTCACGTTCTTCGTGGTCTGGACGAATTACTATCTGGATACCTGGATCGTGACGGACAAGCGCGTCATTGACATTGAACAGAAAGGATTATTCAACCGCTCGGTGTCCGAGTGCAGTTTGGACCGCGTGCAGGATGTAACCACGGAAGTGAAAGGATTCCTTCCCACTCTTTTGCGATACGGTGATGTCACCATTCAAACGGCGGGGGAGCAGGAGCGGTTCGTGATGCGCAACGTGCCGGAACCCTACAGCATCAAGGATGCGATCGTGCGAGCGCACGGTTCGCTGCAAACCAAAGAGAACGGCGCATAGCGAAGACGTGCGGTGGGCGCGTTTACCTTTATATGCCGGCTTATGTACAAGCCGACGCGATGTTGTACAATACGGACGGCACAACGCGAGTTCGTCGTACCAAGGACCAAGCCAAGGAGACGAATGCGATGGACCCAAACTGGGAGACCACGCTTCGGTTCTATCGTCTGGCCTGGCGCGTTTGCGAGGGGACCATCTCATACGAGGATTTTCTGCACGAATTGGCCACAGCGGCCATGGATGGGACCATCCCGCAAGCGTGGAACGGCGACTTCCATGAGGAACTTTCCCGACTCGCCGGGCGAATGACCGAGGGGCCAAAAGCCGTCCAAACGGAGAACTGGCTCGGATAGGGCGCGTACGAGGATTCCCATAGTTCTCGTACGCGCTTGTCGTCTCTTTTGGGATACGGAGATGAGAGGGAGGACGTGATGATAAAGCGCTTTGCGTTTCCTGTCGTTGCGATCGTAGCTGCGGCCATCATCCTCGCGATGCAGATCAGCGGGGCGTGGAATACGAGCGGGACCGCTCAAGCCATCGGTTCGGTGCTCATCTTTGCGGTGCTTGCCTGGCTCGCGGTCAAAACGACAAAGAGCTCGCTGCGCGAGAAAGGGCGGTCCGCTGTGCCGCTTGACGGGATGTCCGTGTGCGTGAGCGTTCCCGATCCGCTAGGAGATTTCGGAGAGCTGCGGCTTGCCACGGCGCAGGCATTGAAGGGCGCTCTTCAAGGAAACGGTGCACACGTCGCCGATGGTCCGGACTCGTTCGGCAGGGACTCTGACGTCACGATCGTGATCGGTGCGATGGACCAGGAAGTGACCGTGCGACCCGGTCGTTCGGGCAGTAGGTTAGCGGAGCGAAGGATCAGCGTCATCGTCCGACTTCTGAAGCCGCGAGCTCTGTCCGGCGAATCGCGTCTTCTCACCATCTGCATCACGCAGCTGGGCGTTACGGATAGCAACAAGGCGGCGCTCTTTGCCGAGACGATCGTCCAGCGCATGGAGGCGCGCCGTGGACCGGACGATGCGTGGGTCATTGGTTGGACGTGACGCACGAACAGGCGCCGGCTGCAGAACATTCGCAGCCGGCGCCGGACAATCACAGCCCTTACGGCAACGTAAGGGCCTCATCATGCTGCGGGCCGCGAGCCCGAGTTCCGCTTTTCTCCCGTGGTACAATGGCGTACATTACAATGGCTTCCATGCGATTCGAACTGATCTCAAAGAACAAACCGGCGGGAGACCAGCCGAAAGCCATCCGGGCTTTGGTCGACGGTCTTCGCAAGGGATACGGCCATCAGACGCTTCTCGGCGTGACGGGAAGCGGTAAAACGTTCACGATCGCGAATGTCATTGCGGAGGTCCAAAAGCCGACGCTTGTCATCGCGCACAATAAGACCCTGGCGGCGCAGCTCACGAACGAGTTCCGCGAGCTGTTTCCGAAGAACGCCGTCCATTATTTCGTTTCGTATTACGATTACTACCAGCCGGAAGCGTATATTCCGACGAGCGATACCTACATCGGCAAGGAAGCGCTTGTGAACGACGAGATCGATAAGCTCCGCCACGCCGCAACGACAGCGCTCCTTACGCGAAAGGACGTCATCGTTGTCGCATCCGTATCATGCATCTACGGCCTCGGCGCGCCGGAAACGTATGCCGAAAATATTTTTCATTTCAAGATCGGGGACGCCGTGGACCGAAAGTCCTTTGCGCGAAAACTTATTGAATTGCAATTCACCCGAACGGCGAGCGACCTGAAGCGCGCAACATATCGTCTCCGGGGCGATAACTGGGAGATCATGCCGGCGGATCGCGAGGTCATCTATAATTTCGAACTTGCCGGCGGGAAGATACGGAAGATCTATGAAATAGATCCGGTGCAAGGGTTCATGCCCGGGAAAACGCCCGAAGTTCCCGAAATATATATCGCTCCCGCGAAACACTTCATCACGCTGGTGCCGCAGCGCGACCGGGCGATACAAACCATCAAGGCCGAGCTCAAAGAACGGCTTACCTATTTCAGCAAAGAGAAACTCTATCTCGAAGCAGAGCGACTTGAGCGCCGCACGAAGAACGATCTGGCGATGATACGGACCGTCGGTTACTGCCACGGCATAGAGAACTACTCGCAGCATCTTTCGGGGCGAGGCGCGGGAGAGCCGCCCGAGACCCTCTTGGATTATTTCCCGCACACGACGGACGGCAAACCCGATTTCCTGACCGTGATAGACGAATCGCACGTCACCGTTTCGCAGATCGGCGGAATGTACGAGGGCGACGCGTCGCGGAAGAAAACGCTCATTGCGTACGGTTTCCGTTTGCCGTCCGCCGCCGACAATCGTCCCTTGCGGTTCAGCGAGTTCTCGCCGCGCGTGGGGCAGATCATCTACACGTCCGCAACGCCCGCGGACTATGAACGGAAGCTCAGCGTTCCGCCGAAGGGCCAAACGGTGGAACAGATCATCCGCCCGACCGGGCTTGTCGACCCGACGATAACGATACGGCCGGCTCGCGGACAGGTACAGGACCTCATCCCGCGCATCGTTCAGAGGGTAAAGCAAAAAGAGCGCGTGTTAGTCACCACGCTTACGAAGAAAATGGCGGAAGACCTTGCGGCATATTTGGAAGAACAAAAAATGCAGGTCACCTATCTTCATAGCGACGTCAAAACACTGGACCGTATCCGGATCCTTACGGACCTTCGGAAAGGGAAGATCGACGTCCTGGTCGGCGTGAATCTTCTTCGCGAAGGATTGGACCTGCCGGAAGTGTCGCTCGTCGCTATCTTGGACGCCGACAAAGAAGGATTCCTCCGCTCCGAAACATCGCTCATCCAGACCATCGGACGCGCGGCACGGAATGTGAACGGCGAGGTGCTCATCTATGCGGACCATATGACGGGTTCCGTCGGACGGGCGGTCTCAGAAACGGAACGTCGGCGGAAAATACAGCTTGCGTATAATGTGAAGCACGGCATTACGCCAAAGACCATTGCGAAAGAGATCCGGGATATCTTGCCGAACGTGGATGAGCTGTTGAAATTGGAAATGAGACCGGTGCCGAAATCGGCGAAAGCCATTGCCGAGCTTGTACGCGACAAAGAACAGGAAATGAAAGAAGCGGCGAAACGGCTTGATTTCGAGCTTGCGGCTCTCCTGCGCGATGAGATACGCGCGCTGGCGAAAGTCGATAAAGCCCCGAAACACAAAGCGTAGCCGGCGTTCCGGGATGCGCACCGGATACGAACCTTTTCGTTTGATTTTTGCGTTGCCGGTGGCACAGTAGAATCAGGTTTTGCGCTCAGGGACGCTCACTTCTGACCAAACAATATTTCATCACTGGACCTTCATGTGCCGGCCCGTGGGCCCGCACTTCATGGCACCGCCGATGGCACAAAAGCAGAAGTCAACAACCTCCTTGAGGTGAACACAAGACCGAACCCCCGCTCCCGCGAGGTAGGAAAGGTCCCGGTTATGGGCCGGGGCTTTTTCTTTTTCCTGGACATCACCGCGCATTTTTGGTAAGGATATCCCAGCGCGATCTGTAGTACTTCACGCGCCGAAGGGATGCGATAAGCATGATGCAAGGAGTGACGGTGACCGTGAACCGGGAACTCAAGGATGTGGAAGCTCCGTGGAGCGTGTATGCCTACGGGCAGGAGAGTCCGGGCGGTTCGTTCGCCGCGGACCTGAAGAACACCGGCTGCGCCCAGATGTTCTTCCACGGCGTAACTGAAGGGATGCGGAACGCGCATATCCAGGGCGCGCGCATCGTGAAGAAGAAGAACGCCGTGGGGGAATACGAGATCTGGCTTCACTGCACGACCTCGGACTATTCCTGGCGCATCGAGACGCCGGGCATCCTGAACAACGAACCTTCCGCAGGCGCGTTCGCGAAGGGGATACAGTTCGGCATCGGGCTCATGAGGGGGCGTTGGGAGACGCCCATCGTGCCCAGCTGAGCGTTCAACGCCACACTGCCGCTCCGAACGGCGAGTAAGAGAGGGGACACAGCGCCCCTCTTTTCTTTATCGACATCCGGAACAAGACCGCCACAATATCCTGGAATTCCATAATTGAATTCGCTATACTCGTCTTGTGACCCCCTCTAGAGGCCCGGGAAGGGGGCCGATTTCGTTGTCTATGCAGCACAAAATAATTATCAAAGGAGCTCGCGAGCACAATCTGAAGAACATCAGCTTGGAGCTTCCGCGCGACAAAATGATCGTCTTCACGGGGCTGTCCGGTTCGGGCAAGTCCAGCTTGGCGTTCGACACCATCTTCGCCGAAGGCCAACGGCGGTATATCGAATCCTTATCCGCCTATGCGCGGCAGTTCTTGGGGCGTTTGGACAAGCCCGATGTTGATGAAATTGAAGGTCTTTCGCCCGCAATTTCAATAGACCAGAAAAGCCACTCGGCGAACCCGCGTTCCACCGTTGCGACCATCACGGAGATCTACGACTACCTTCGCGTGCTTTTCGCGCGCGCCGGAAAGCCATACTGTCCGCAGTGCGGCAAAGAAATTCGCAGAATGACGAACGAAGAGATCGTGGATACGGTCATCGAGTTCGCGAAGGATAATCCGGACGAAAAGAACATCCTTATCCTCGCGCCGGCTGTCCTCGGCAGGAAGGGGGAATATTACCAGATGCTTTACGATTTCCTGAACGCGGGATTCCGCGAGGTGCGTGTGGACGGTGCGTTCCACAATCTCCGGAATCGCATCGAACTCTCGCGGTACAAAGCGCATACGATAGAGCTTGTCGTGGATCGCATTCCGGCGATGCTGGACCTTAAGCTCAAGGATAACCGCCTGCGGATCTCCGAAGCGGTGGAGTCGGCGCTGAAATACGGAAACGACGTGCTGACGGTCGTTATCGGCGCAATGGACAAAGCCGCGGCGCGGCGCGGCGGAGCGAGCCCCGCTCCTTCGGGGCGGGAAGCGTCCTTTTCGGCAAAATTCACCTGCCCGGTCGACGGCTTTTCGTTCCCCGAGATCGAACCGCGCCTCTTTTCGTTCAATAGTCCGTATGGCGCCTGCGAAGCGTGTCACGGACTCGGCACGGAAGAGGTTTGGTCCGAAAAAATCTGTCCGGTCTGTCTTGGCAAGCGGT
>JBEEJO010000042.1:0-7105 GCA_041169145.1 Candidatus Parcubacteria bacterium
ACCATTGCGTTCTGGAATCCGAAAACGAAGTCATATGAGGAGCGCACAATGACGGAACCGCTGGAGATCGTTTCGCTTACGGGAAACGTGTCGAGCGTGAACGGCCATATTGCCGTTCACGCCCACGGCTCATTCGCCGATTACGGCCATCGCACATGGGGCGGGCACGCAAGCCGCGTCATGGTCTCCGCGACATGCGAACTGCTGCTCACGCCGCTTTCGGGAACGCTGAAACGCACGCCAGACCTGGATACCCGGCTCAATTTGCTCCACTGAACATCGCGGCCTTCTTTTCGGATTTCGGCGATGGTATACTACGGGCGAAATGAAGGGGTTTGAAGGCGAACCGAATACGTCTGATGTTGAGAATGAACCCGTTCTCGAAGCGAGCGCGGCAGAGGCCGCGCTTATCCTGGCGCAGAAGTTGATGAGCTACGGCAGTCCCGGCGTTCCGCCCGAGGAACTCGCGGAACGGGCTTCCTATTTGAAAGAAGCCGAAGCATTGCTCGCAAGCGCTGACCTCAACGATGAGTGGGTGAAAAGCGTTTTGCGCGAGAGCGTACAAAAAGCGAAGGAAGCGTAACCAAAAATCCCCGGTCTACCCGGGGATTTTTGGTTATCGTACTTGGTTTATATGTATCGCGCCATCCGGTTCCAGCTGGGCGACGGCCATAATGACCGCGAGGTCGGGAAATCTTTCATGCACAAGCTTTTTCGCTTCGGCGAGGTCGGTGATGTGCTTCGCGTCTTCCGTTGCGCGGTCGGAGAACGCTGCGCGGCCGCCGTAGGCGCCGCAATCGGTGTGATTCAGGAGGATGACCTCGGAAATGTGATGCAGGCGTTTTGATATTTCTATTTGGCTGAGCACAAGTTCGCGGTCGGCGTCATTCGCGGGAGAAACGAGATTCTTCGCCGCCCCGGCCAAGGAGACGATATCGCAGTTGTCCATCAGGCCGTTCTCTTCGAGATGTTTTTTGATGGCGCTTCCGAAACGGAAGTCTATGCAGTGGAGAAGGAGTGCGCGACATTCGTGCTTCATGACTATATGGTGTGCGATGAGTAATATGCGACGGAAGATATTGTCGCAAATAATAGTGGATGGGGCAAGGTATAAAAAACGAAAGGCCTCGCGTCCGCCGAGTGGCGAGCGCGAGGCCCGAGGGGTGAGTGGGGAGGTCAGGCGGCTGCGCGGTAGCGCATCCAGCTATCTCGTGACACAAAGTACGTACGAGGCCTTCCGTCCTCGTGGCGAATGTGCACGAAACATGCCACCTTAATGCCGGGAATCGCCCGCTTGACGTTCTCCTTTGCGACGAACAGCCGGTCAACGACGGTGTTGAAGTCCATGTCCTGTGCGTAGGCATAACCGCACGGAGCATGCGCATAGAGCGCCACCGTGTCGATTCCCTTCATCGCACGGGCCGCGGCTGCTTCCCCGAACGGATCGATGACGGCAACGCCGAGTCGTTCCAGGATGAACCGGAAAAGCGCGAGCAAGATAAGCCCAAGCCAGCGCCAGCGCATGCCGCGGACGGTGAGGCGAAGAGCGCCGCCATTCCATCCGAACGTATGGACGCGTGCCCCGTTGCACTTGGCCTTGACGAACTCCGCTTCTTTCGTGAAGAGATCGAAGAACTGGTCTCCGTCCGAACACGTTTTGAGGATGCCGCCGTTCTGCCGGTCGAGTCGATGACCGTCAACCTCTCGCAAGACGTGCGCTTGTTGCGCTCGTCCTATCTGGTCGCTATCGCGAACGGTAAGGTGAAGCCCCAAGTTAGCTACCTCCTGTATTTGAGTTGTCGGCGGGACTAAGAATCAAAAGCCCCAGGAACCGGGGCTCATGATATCCCAAAATAGTTGAAAAGTCAATATGCGCTACCCCTCGTCCACGATACACTTCGCACGATTGTCAGCACTCACCTCCAAAAAACCGGAACTGACCGGCACAAAATGCTCTTTTTTCGCGCTGTCCACGATAGCGATGGTGCCTTTCGCAAGTTCGGAGATGAGCGGCCGATGATGGTCGAGGATGGTTATCTCGCCGGACGTCGTTTTGACGTTCACGGACGCGGCATCGCCCTCGTAGAGAACTTTTTTGAGCGAGTACACCGAGAATTTCATCGGAGTGTCTATTTGACTTCGTCAATTCCGCCTTTCATGTAGAAGTTCTCTTCCGGCATGTCGTCGTACGTGCCATCCAAAATTTCGCGGAAGCTGCGAACGGTATCTTCACGCTTCACATATTTACCGGCCGAACCGGTAAAGGCTTCGGCGACGAAGAACGGTTGCGAAAGGAAGCGCTGTATCTTTCTCGCGCGGTTCACGGCCAGGCGGTCCGATTCCGAAAGTTCCTCAATACCGAGAATAGCGATGATGTCCTGGAGCTCTTTGTATCGCTGAAGCGTTTTTTGAACGTCGCGGGCGGTTTCGTAGTGTTCCTTGCCGACCACCTTCGGATCAAGCGCGGTAGAGTTCGAGGCGAGGGGATCAACGGCGGGGTAGATGCCGATCTCGGTCAATGCCCGGGAGAGCACGATGGAACCGTCCAGGTGCGAGAAAGTCGTTGCCGGCGCGGGGTCGGTGATGTCGTCCGCCGGAACATACACGGCCTGTACGGAAGTGATGGAACCCTTATCGGTTGAGGTGATACGTTCCTGAAGCTCCGCCATTTCGGATGCGAGAGTCGGCTGATACCCAACGGCCGACGGCATGCGTCCCAAGAGTGCCGAGACCTCCGAACCCGCCTGCGAGAAGCGGAAGATGTTGTCGATGAACAGTAGTACATCTTTGCGCTCTTCATCACGGAAATACTCGGCCATCGTAAGCGCGGAGAGCGCGACACGCGCGCGGGCTCCCGGCACTTCGTTCATCTGGCCGAAGACGAGCGCGGTTTTCTTGATAACACCCGATTCCTGCATGTCGCGGTAGAGATCGTTCCCTTCACGCGAGCGTTCGCCGACGCCCGCGAAAACGGATGCGCCGCCTGCGACCTCGGCGACATTCCTGATAAGTTCCTGAATAAGGACCGTCTTGCCCACGCCAGCGCCGCCGAAGAGGCCTACCTTGCCGCCCTTCGTGAACGGTGCGATGAGATCGATGACCTTAATGCCCGTTTCAAATACTTCCGTTTTCGTTGCTTGCTCCGAGAATTTGGGGGCATTGCGATGGATGGGCCAGCGTTTCGCATGCTTCGCGAACTTGCCCGGCGCATTCAACGCTTCGCCGCGCACGTCAAAGATATTGCCGAGCGTTTCGGGGCCAACGGGCACTTCAACCATCTTGCCGGTGTCCACGACTTCCTGTCCGCGCGCGAGGCCATCGGTGGATTCAAGGGCGATGGTGCGGACCCGCCCCGGCTCCATGTGCCGTACCGTTTCCAGAACGATGTCTTTGTTCCCGAGTTTGGTTATGAGCGCGATGTAGACGGCGGGAAGCTTTTCCTTTTCGTCAAAGGTGACATCCACGACCGGCCCGATGATCTGTGCGATTTTTCCTGTTTTCATATGGTTATGAATCGTAATAGTTGCTCTTTGATTTGTACGCCTCTATTGCCATGGTACACGCATAGAATAGCGGTGAAGGAAGGTTGTCGATTGGATACCATCCCCAATTTTCGGTTTTCGTCGGCTCGAGCACCGCTGGATCTCCATCTTTCCAGTCGGCGAGTAAACCAATGTGTACGTAGTGCTTCGGTGTCCATTTCTTGATGTTGCCGAGGCAAAGGAATCGGATATTCGCAATCTCAATGCCTGCTTCTTCTTTCGTCTCCCGTTTCGCGCACTCCGCAAACGATTCCATATATTCCAGATGACCACCGGGGAAAGCATATTCGCCGTCACCATGCGAACCACGGCGTTTACTGAAAAGCACATTGCCGTCCTTGAGGATCATAACGCCCACACCGACTTTCACCATTTGTTCTTGCTCCATAGTTTTAGTTTAGCGCTTCCGCTCCCGCGGTGATCTCGATGATCTCTCGCGTGATGTTCGCCTGGCGTGACTTGTTGTACTGGAGCGAGAGCTCTCCGGCGAGTTCCGAGGCGTTGTCGGAGGCGCTCTTCATCGCCGCACGCCGCGCGGCGTGTTCGGAAGCATTTGCTTCAAGCACGAGATGATAGACCTGCATCAGAACGAGGTGCTGGGCGAGATCGGTGAGTATCGCCTCGGGCGAGGGCTCAATGAGATAATCCGTGGCTTGGCGCCCTGTTCTTGGCGCAAGGAGTCCGATTTCTCCGCGTTTGCGAAGCTCGGCATAGCGGCCGGTCTTCGGAATGAGCTCATCCGCCGTCTCGCGGAGTCGCGTGATATCAATGGGAAACAGTTCACGCCGCACGACCTCCTGCAAAAGCGCCGAGCGAAAGTTCATGGAAAAAACGATAACGCGGTCCCACTCGCCTGAGAGGAAGCCATGTACGAGAAGTTCGGCGATCGGTTGCACCTGCTCCACGGCCGTATAGTCGCCGACGCGGGTGAATTTCGCGCGAAGCGCGCCTTTCTTTTCCAGATAGTTCGCCGCCTTCTGGCCGACGGCGATATACGCGGCGTCGGGAATGTTCTCTTGCGAGATGAACCGGTCGAATGTTTTCACTACATTCGCATTGAACGCGCCCGCAAGACCCTTATCGGACGTGACAAGGACGAGCACCGTCTTTTTCACCGTGCGGCGTTCAAAAAGCGGGGGAAGCGATACGCCGTCCGCGGCCGAGAGATTGGCCAGTAGTTCCAATGCGGCGTAAGCGTACGGACGGGAATTGAGGGCCAACTCCTGGCTCTTGCGCATCTTCGTCGCGGCGACCAATTCCATCGCGCGCGTGATCTGATTCACGTTCTTCACACCGCCGATGCGCCGCTTGAGATTTTGAAGGGATTCTGCCATGAGAATAGGGGATAGGATTTAGCCAATAACTACTGTGGTTGCGGATGCCGGTTTTTGTATTGCGCAACAAGTGCTCGTGCCAGAAAATAGTAAAGAGCCGGGCTGATCAGTGTTCCGATAGTGATAAGCGTCCAACCGAGCGTATTCGGCATGCAAAACGCATCTCTGCAATTCGTGACATCAACTCCAATTTCGATAGTGATGGCATACAGCCATGTAAATGGTATGACCGCAGGCACGAAAAATATTTCCCAGACATCTGTGTCGAGCGCCATTGCAATAATTGCAAAGACGATAAATGCGATATGGACGAGGACTATGCCGCCGAAAGCTTTCTTGGTGGATTGAAGAAAATAATTCATCATCCGTCAAAAAATGATTTGATGGCCTTTTTCAATTTTTCTTCCGTTTCTGCTGAAAGTTCGCGCGTCTCGCGGATCTTGTCCAAGATGTCTTTGTGGAACTGCGCAATGTATTCCGCGAACTTCGCTTCGGTCTCTTTGACTTCCGCGACGGGGACGGCGTTGAAATAGCCATTCAGGGTCGCGTAGAGCACGACCACCTGTCTCTCGAAGGGGAGCGGTGCGAGGTCGTCTTGCTTCAAGATCTCCGTCGCGACCTGGCCCTGCTGGATGCGTTTCTTCGTGGCATCGTCAACGTCCGAGGCGAACTGCACGAATGCCTGCAGTTCGCGGAATTGCGCAAGCTGGAGCCGGAGCTTTCCGGCAACCTTCTTCATTGCTTTCGTCTGCGCCGCGCTTCCGACGCGCGAGACGGAGATGCCGACATTCATCGCCGGACGGATACCCTGGTTGAAGAGATCGGTTTCCAAATAGATCTGCCCGTCGGTGATGGAGATGACGTTCGTCGGGATGTATGCCGTGACGTCGTTCAGTTGCGTTTCGATGATAGGAAGCGCCGTCAACGAGCCGCCGCCTTTTTCTTTCGACATTTTCGCCGCGCGTTCCAAGAGGCGGGAGTGAAGATAGAACACGTCGCCGGGATACGCTTCGCGGCCGGGCGGACGGCGCAAGAGCAGGGATATCTGCCGGTATGCCCACGCATGCTTTGAAAGATCGTCATAGATAACGAGCGCGTCGCGTCCCTTGTCGCGGAAGTATTCGCCGATGGCCGCTCCCGCGAGCGGAGCAAGATACCAGAGCGCGGCGGGGGAGGAGGCGCCGGCCAGAACGATAATGGAATAGTCCATCGCGCCCTGCTGCTTCAGCGTCTCCACGATGCGCGCAACTTTGGATTCCTTTTGCCCGACGGCGACGTAAATGCAAATGGGAATATGCTCCTTCGCGTTCGTTCTCTGATTAATGATCGTGTCGAGCGCAACGGCCGTTTTGCCCGTCTGGCGGTCGCCGATAATGAGCTCGCGCTGGCCGCGGCCGATGGGGATCATGGAGTCGATGGCCTTGATGCCCGTGTGGAGCGGAGTATTCACCGGCTCGCGTTCCAGAACGGACGGCGCTTTGTTCTCCAGATGATTGCGAACGGGATTTTTCGATTTCGCGAACGGGTCGCCCATTCCGTCCTGCGGGCGGCCGAGCGGGTCCACGACACGTCCGATAAGTTCGTCACCGACAGGGATGGAAAGGACTTGCCCCGTGCCTCTCACGAGGTCGCCGGTCTTCACGGAAAGATAGTCGTCCAAGACGAGCGCGCCGATCGTTTCGTCTTCAAGATTCAGCGCCATCGCGCGGCGCGGCCCTTCGGCGGATTCAATAGTCAAAAGTTCCTGGCTCACGGTCTTCGGAAGGCCTTGGAGTTTCACGATGCCGTCGCCGACCTCAAGGACGCGGCCGACGTCCTCCCATTTCGGCTCGTTGGCGTGGCCCGATATTTCTTTCTTCAGCTTTTCAATGATTTCGTAGCTCATACGGTACGGGTTTGAAAAAGGTTATTGAGTCGCGTGGCGAGCGACACGTCCAGCTGCTCGCTTTCGTTTCGGGTAATGCGCACGCCGGCGACGAGTTCCGGGTTCACGATATCGCGGATGATGTCGTTCGGCATTGCCATATCGGCAAGAAGCTCTGTACCGGATATTCTGAGCGTTCGCGCGGTTTCCACCTCATACAGATCGCTACCCTCTTTCCTGCGGAGAAGCGTTTCGGCTTGCCGAACGATCTTATCCGCCTTGCCGAGGTCGCCGTTCTTTTCCACTGCCGCCCAGAAATCCTTCACGAGTTCGCTTTGCGCGGATGCCGTCTGTGCGTCGGGAAC
>JBEEJO010000043.1:0-6560 GCA_041169145.1 Candidatus Parcubacteria bacterium
TTCAATTTTTTTTCATGCTCAGGAGAAGCGATAGCACCCTCGATAAAGGCGATATCAAATTCGTCCATGATGTTCTTGGACTTCAACACGCGCGCATGGCGGAAGTCGAACAGCTGTTTCCACTCCTGCCAATGGTCGTTCATCACCTCGGTCATGACGATGGTATTGTCCTCACAGCACGAGAACGAGAACCAGCCGATCTTTATTTTCTGTTGTGCCGTCCCTGATGCTTCGCTCATACGTTCTTTCCACTATACCATAGTACGGCCCGTCCGCGCCCCGCCGATCCTGAAGAAATAACATGGTATACTATGCATTGATATGTCGGATACACGCGATACTATCTTGACGGTCGCGATCGGCGGCGCCGCGGGCGACGGCGTGCGAGAAGCCGGCGCAAGTCTTGGCACGCTTCTTACCGACCTCGGCCTTTACGCCCATTTGTCGTTCAAATATCCGTCGCTCATCCGCGGCGGGCACAACTATTCCCGCATTTCGTTCTCCCGCGAGAAAGTTTTCTATGACTACAACCATCTTGACGTTCTCATCGCGCTGAACGGAGATTCGGTGAAACGGCATATCGGACACCTGAATCCCGACGCCATTGTGTTTGCCGACGCGTTTCAACCGGACGAACTCGCGACGCTCGGACAGAATGCCGTCGTTCTCCCGCTTGCGGAATTCGCGAAAAGCATCAACGCGTCGCCTATCACCCGATCGTCGGTCGCGCTCGGCGCCTTCTGTTACCTGCTCGACCTACCGCTCCCGAAGATGGTTGACGTGCTCCATCGCATCTTTCAGGGCAAAGAGTCCGATGCGAACATCAAGCTTGCGGAGATGGGATATGAATGCCTCCAAAAACTCGGCTTCCGCCACACGAAATCCATCACGCCCGCTCCCCCTTCGGAAGCGAAGGAGTTCGTCGAAGGCAATAGCGCCCTCGCCCGCGGTCTCGTCGCCGCCGGACTGAATGCCTATCTCGCCTATCCCATGACACCGGCAACGTCCATTCTGCATTTTCTCGCAAAGAAACAGGATGAGTACGGCATCAAGGTCATCCAGCCGGAGAACGAAATATCGGTCATCAATATGGCGCTTGGCATGGGCTATGGCGGCAAGCGGGTCGCTATCGGCACGGCGACCGGCGGATTCGCTCTCATGCAAGAGGCCTTCAGCTTGGCCGGCATGACCGAGATACCCATCGTTGTCGCCGTCTCTCAGCGCTATGCACCGGCAACCGGCGCGCCGACCCACTCCAGCCAAGCCGATCTGCGATTCGTGTTGCACGCGGGGCACGGCGAATTCCCGCGCATCGTTATGGCGCCGGGCGATCCGGAAGAGGCCTTTCAATGCGGTATGGATGCGCTGAACCTCGCCTGGAAATACCAGCTGCCGGTCATTGTTCTGCTCGACAAACACGTATCGGAGAATTCGATGACAAGCACGCTTCCGAGCAATGGGACCATCGAGCGCGGAAGGCTCGTTGATCGCGTGGAAGGCGACTACCGGCGCTATGCGATAACGGATGACGGCGTTTCTCCGCTCGCTTTCCCCGGCACGCCGAACGCCATCATCAAGGTTTCGAGTTACGAACACGATGAGGAAGGCATCGCAACCGAAGTTATGGATACGATCAAGGCGATGCAGGACAAACGATTCGCCAAATCACCATACCTTGCGCGAGAATGTGCGGACCATGATTCCGTCAAAGTGTACGGTGACGCCGGGAGTTCAAATGTCGTCGTTTTTTGGGGCTCGACCAAAGCGACGATACTCGAAGCCGCTAAACACCTCGAGAAACCTGCGAAGCTCGTTCAGATCGTCTGGCTCGAACCGTTCCCATACGAACGCGTTGCCCAAGAACTCTCAGGCGCCCGAGCTATCGTTGATGTTGAAGGAAATCGCGGAGGCCAGCTCGCCGGACTTATCCGCGAGAAGACCGGCATCGATATTCAAAAAAAGATCCTGCATTACGACTCGCGGCCGTTCGACCCGCTCGAACTCGCCGCAGAACTCAATACCTATTTCGCCTAGACCATGGAAAACCTGAATTTGAGCACATCATCGCCTATCACCTGGTGCCCCGGCTGTCCGAACGCACAGATCCTTGTCGCCTTCCGGCAAATGGTGACCGAGCTCGTGCACGACGGAACACTGAAGTTCGAGAATATCGTTGCGCTCTCGGGTATCGGCTGTCACGGCAAGATAACCGACTATCTGAATATGAACACCTTCACGTCGCTCCACGGCCGCCTCATTCCGACGATGACGGGCGTGAAGATCGCGAATCCGGCGCTCACGGTCGTCGGCTTTTCCGGCGACGCCGATTCGTATAACGAAGGCATGGAACACCTTGTTCATGCCGCGCGGAAAAATTCGGACATCAATCTGTTCATCCACGACAATCAGGTGTTCGCCTTGACCACCGGCCAGGCCTCGCCGACAAGCCCGAAGGGATTCAAGGGTAAGTCGACCCCCGCCGGCAGCACCGAAGAACCGTTCGACCCGATCCCCTTCATGCTGACGGTCGGCGCAACGTTCGTCGCGCGAACCTATGCGGGCGACATCCAGAGGACAAAGCATATCATGCAAGCCGCGCTCGCCCACCGGGGATTCTCCTTCGTCGATATCATCCAGCCGTGCATCACGTTCTTTGATACCCGCGAGTATTACAAAGACCGCATCGTATGGCTTGAGGATAGCTTCCCGCGCACCGACCGCGCCGCGGCAATAGCCAAAGCGTCCGAACATGGCGACAAGGTGCCGCTTGGCATTTTTTACCAAGTCAATCGACCGACGTTCGAAGAAGAACTTCATGCCTAACGCATCTCGCGCGCGATTTACCGCGCTGTTCGATCCCCGCTCGGTCGCTGTGATCGGCGCGACCCCCGAACCGCAGAAGGTCGGGTATTCGCTCATGCGGAACCTGCTCGCCGGCAAACCGCGCGAGATCTTTCCCGTCACGGTCAGCCAGACAAGCGTGCTCGGCAAGCGCGCCTATCGCTCCGTTCTCGATATCGAATCTCCCGTCGACCTCGCGCTCATCGCCGTCCGCGCGGATATCGTTCCGCACGTGCTCACCGAGTGCGGAAAAAAACGCGTACCGTTCGCCGTCATCATTTCGGCGGGCTTCAAAGAATCCGGCGGTGCAGGCATACAACTTGAAGAGCAGATACGGGCCATTGCGAAGAAGTACAAGATCTCGCTCCTGGGTCCGAACTGTCTCGGCGTTATGAACGGCCGGGCCGATCTGAACGGCTCGTTCGCCGCCGACAAGCCCATGCCCGGTGATATCGCGTTCGTGTCGCAGTCCGGCGCGCTCGGCTCGGCGCTCCTCGACTGGGCGACCACCCACGGCGTCGGTTTCTCGAAATTCGTGAGTTTGGGGAACGAGGCAGGGCTCACCGAGCTCGATTTTCTGGATTACCTTGCGACCGATACGGAATCGAACGCGGTCCTCATCTATCTTGAACATGTGACCGACGGAGCAACATTCATGGCGCTTGCCGGACGCCTCGCAAAAAAGAAGCCGGTCGTCCTTATTAAAGCGGGCCGCAGCGCCCGCGGGCGCCAAGCGGTCGCATCGCATACCGGTTCGCTCGCGCCGGAAGACGCCGTTTTCACCGCCGCCTGCCGCGCAAGCGGTATTATCGTCGTTGAATCGCTCCGCGAACTTTTCAACCTTGCCCGGCTCTTCCGCATGGGCATCCGCCAGCCGCTCCGGCGGCTCGCGGTACTCACGAACGGCGGCGGCCCGTCGGTCATCGCCGCCGATCTTATCGATTCATCGCCCTCGCTCGAACTCGCCGAACTTTCGGAAACAACAAAACAAAAGCTCCGCGCCGTTCTGCCGCCGATGGCTTCCGTCGGCAATCCGGTGGACATCATTGGCGATGGAGGCGCATCGCGCTATGAAGCCGCGCTTGGCATCCTGATCAACGAAAAGAACGTGGACGCCATCATGGTCATGCTCACGCCGCAGATGATGACCGAAACGGAAAAGACCGCCGAACTCCTTGTTTCGTACGCGAAAAAGAAACCACTTCTGCCGGTCTTTATGGGCGGAGCCGCCATTCAGAAAGGCGTCGCACGCTTGGAACATAGAGGGCTCGGAAACTTCTGGTTCCCGGACGACGTCGTTTCCGCGCTTGAGGCGCTTGCCCTGGGCCGAGCCGAAGGGCCTGCGGGACCCGGATATAAAAAATCGGCGCCAGCATCCGCTCCGACTACGCACGCGAAACGGCCTGTTCGGCTTATGGATTATTCAAAAACAGAAAAGCTGCTTCGCCGATACGGCATACGCTTGGATGGCGCGTTCGTCCGCTCGCCGAAAGAACTGCCCGCTGCAGGAAAGAAGCTCGGCAAGGGCCCGCTCGCGATGAAGATCGTTTCGCCCGACGTCGTGCACAAGACCGACGCGGGCGGCGTGGTATTGAACATTGCCGATGCATCCGCGGCCGCAGGAGCGTGGGAGCACATCATCCACTCGGTTAAGAAGAGTTATCCAAAAGCCAGAGTGAACGGCATGGTCCTCCAGCGGATGCGAAACGGTAAAGAGGTCATCATCGGCATGAAACGCGATCCGGTCTTCGGCCCGGCCATCATCTTCGGTCTCGGCGGTATCTTTGTCGAAGCGATGAAAGACACGGCGCTTCGCGTCGCGCCCGTTAACGCCAAGTCCGCGAACGAGATGGTCCGCGAAATAAAAGGATTCCCGCTCCTCAAGGGTTTGCGTGGCGAGCGTCCGGTGAATATCGCGGCGCTTGAAAAGCTTGCGGTATCGCTCTCGCGCCTCGCGCTCGCGAACCCGAAGATCTCAGAGATAGACCTGAACCCCGTTATCGCCACGGCGAAAGAAGCCGTCGTGGTGGACGCGCGGGTGATCCTCAATTCGTAATCAAACTTTTCAGATCGAAGTTCGGATCGCCGAGTTCTTTGTGCTTTTCCGAAACGTCGACATTGTGGTCGATAAGCTTCGATATTGAGCTCATTTCGTTCGTACGGTTGATGAGCGTCGCGCCGACAAGCTCTTTGCCGACGATGAGCATGCGGACGTATGAGCCAAGCTCCGGCGAGCCGCGCGGAATGACAATACGATCCGGCCCCGGCCGAACATCGTCCACGAAGGTAATGGTTATGCCCATACCGACCGTTGTGTAGAATGAGACAAAACTGAATTTCGTCCGCTGGCCCATCATATTGAGCGCCGCCACCCGGCCTTGCTCGCGGGCGTTCACCCAGTTTCCCGACTCGAGCATCTCATCGAGCAAAATATCGCGATATTCGGCCACGTCGCCCGCCGTCCATACATCCGGAATACTCGTCGCAAGATACTCGTCGGCGATAATGCCGTGCGCATGCTGTATCCCGGAATGTTCGAGCCAATCGATCGGCGAATACACGCCGATGCCGCACATGATCATGTCGCACGAAAGCTCCCGGCCATCCTTGAGCCGGACGCCCGAAACCGCATCGCCGCCCAGAACTTCCGCGACTTCCATCTCGCGAATGATGGCAACACCACCCTTGACGAGCGCGGCTTCGACCATCCGGCCTGACGGCTCGTCGAGCAGGGGCTCCCAAAAATATCTCTCGCGCAGGATCATCGTCACCTCGAGGCCTGCCAAGCGCAACATATCGGCCATCTCGAAACCGATGAATCCCCCGCCGATGATGATGGCTTTCTTCGCGGTCTTTATATGATCAATAATGCCCTTGGCTTGGTCGAGCGTGCGCAGGTAATGGACTCCGTACCTCCCCGCACCGGCGACGGTCCACTGCCGGGCCGAGACGCCGAGCGCGAGAAGCAGTTTTCCGTACTGCAACTCTGTGCCGTCGGAAAGCGTGACCACCTTCTTCGCGCCGTCGAGCGCCGTCGCGGACTTCCCACCGAGGAACGCGACGCGATTCTCGGCGTACCACTGCTCGCCCTTCATGAATACCGTGTCGAACGGTATCTTTCCCAAAAAAAAGTTCGGCTTCGAGAGCATGACCCGCGAATACAAGGGATGGATCTCGTCGCTCACAATAGCAACGGAACCGCTCTGGTCGGTTTGCCGGATCGTTTCCGCGGCGGCTGTGCCTGCCGCGCCGCCGCCTATGATGAGATAGTCGTATGACTCCATGGATAGAACCGCCTGTGCGCTACGGAAACAGCTGCTTCCCTTCTTTGTCGTATAAAAGGATCGCTTTTGTGGGGCACGATTGCGCGGCGAGCATGAGCGTATCGTCGTCCGCCGCATTCATTCCGTCCGGCTTGATCACGATTGCCTTATTTTCACCGTCGAGTTCGAACGTGGCGCCGGCCACGGCGATACACGATGCCGCCCCGATACAGAGGTCGCGATCAACGACGATCTTTGCGATCTTCGAATCAGTCCGATTACGAGAATATTCCTGAATGTTTGCCATAGAAAAACTTACGATTCCACAACGACCTTTCGAACTCCGGGAACTTCGCTCTTTAGGAGCCCTCCCAGCATCTTATTATACGTCAGATCGGCGAGCGAGCAACCCACGCACGCTCCCATGATCCTCAAAGTCACCGTCCCTTTCTCGAA
>JBEEJO010000044.1:0-6254 GCA_041169145.1 Candidatus Parcubacteria bacterium
GCGAACAGGGAAACGAGTCCTGTTTCGTAAAAACGGTTCCGCACAAGATGTCCGTATGCGGCCTGCGCGGTCTTCCGGGCCCTGCCAAGCCACCCGTCACGGCGCTCGTGGACACTGACCACCCCAAGCACGCCGGCAAGGGCGAGCGCGGCGGGATCCGACGACCGCGACTTGCGCAAGAGCGCGAGTGCTTCGTCGCGTTCAGTGGTGTCCACGCGGCGAAGTACGGCTTCCTTGGCGAGCTCGAACGCATTCGCGACATACTCTTCCGAGCGGAGCTCCTCGCTCGCCAGGATACGGACGAGAAAATATACCAGAATAAATACGATGTAGAGAATGGCGATGGTTGGCTCGAAGAAATAATCATTATTCTGCGTCACGAACTTGCCGAGCTCGTCAATGAAAGCACCGAATCCGACACCGCCGAGAACCGCTGAAAGCCGGCGCGAGGACCGGTCCAAGAACGCCATAGCAAGCGCAAGCGCCACGAACATCAGGAGTCCACCCCACAGGACATGGGCGAAGTGGAGGCCGATGGATGATCCGAACGCCGGATAATCTGTCGCGTACAAGAAAGCGCGGATCGCAAGAACCGTTGCGACTGCGGCAACCAAAAAATTCTCCATAAGGTCGTCCGCGTCGATGGAACGGATAAATACACCGCGGGTCATGATGGATTGAGTATAAAGCATGGGGCGCGACTGCGGAATGTGGTTGACTCACACAGAAAAATCCGTAGAATAGTGTCCGGCACATTCGTATCGGTGCCCCATATCCATGGAGGCAACGTGAAAACATTTCGTCAGGTCGCTCGGGCAGTGGAGGACCGTGCGCGGCGCGATCCGGAGAAGCGTGACCAGTCCTTCGCCATCGTCGTTGCTGACTGGCACGGCGTCACGCGCGAAGAACAATACGCACCTCCGGACATCGGGATCCTTTTCCTTGATGAACTCCGCCGGCGCGTGCAGGAGTGCGTCAGGAACAAGCGCGACACGGCGACTGACGTAGAGGCCGCTCCACTCAAAAGCCAAGCAGTCATCTTGATGACCCACCGTGGCCAGATCTACGGAGCCATCGCCGTCGCTGGGCGCGGGAGTCAGAACGCCGTCTTGGCCGAGTACGGCCGAGACGTCTTCTTCAACCGCAAGCCACGGCTTGCGCACGGAGGTCATCATGGCAAGGCCTGAGGGAGGCTTTCGCAGCGAGAAGCGGGGCGTGGTAGACATCATGAGACATCCGGAGGACCACCATCATGAGACATCGGTAGAACTCCTCGCCTGTATCACGCTCGCCGACGGCAGCTTGAGCATGGTTCTCGATCTCATGCATGGCCACCACGTCGGCACCGTCCATGCAGCACACGCTATCGGGCTCGGCTGAATCAAGAGCCCCTGTCGAATGAAGGCCGTCGCGGCGCAGACCGCGGCGGCCCTTCCTTTTTTGACATCATGGCTCTTCTCCGGTACTCTATTCCTGCAAGCGAAACGCACTTTCCTCCCATTCTAAAGCCGAAGACGAACAACGAGATCACCGCCCGCGAAGTGCGGGTGCTTGACGAGACGAAGCAGAATCTCGGCGTCATGCAGCGTGACGAGGCGCTTGCGCTTGCCGCATCCAAGGGCGTCGACCTTATCGAGGTCGTTTCCGAAGCGGTGCCGCCGGTTGTGCGGCTCATGAGCTTCGATAAGTATCGCTACGAGCGCGAGAAGGCGGCGAAGAAAGAACGGCGCGAGCAGAAAGGAGCGGAGTTGAAGCAGATACAGATCAGCGCCCGCGCAGCGGAGAACGATCTCAAGGTCAAGCTGAAAAAACTCGAGGAGTTCCTTGCTGAAGGGCATCCGATAGAGATCCACCTCCGGCTCCGCGGCAGGGAGAAATACAATAAGGACTGGGCCCGGGAGAAGATGAACGCTTTTATCCGAATGATCCAAGCGGAACATAGGATCATAGACCCGCCGAAGTTCGCGGGGCGAGGCATGACCGCCCAGATCGTCAAGAAATAATCCCATGAGTAAAACACAGAAAAGCTTCGCCAAGCGCATACGGATCACCAAAACCGGCAAGGTTGTCCGGCGTCCGATGCGTCTTGATCATTTCAAAACAACGAAGTCAAAAACGAACCTTCGGAACAAGCGGAAGGGTCGCTCGTTGGACTATCCGCTTCGCGGAATTTAGCCGAAAACCGCATACTATCAGCTACGAATTATACGAACCATGTCACGAGTCAAACGAGGAACAATCGCACATAAGAAGCGGGAGAAGCTCCTGAAACTCACGAAGGGTTTTCGCTGGGGCCGCAAATCAAAAGAACGCGCCGCCAAGGAAGCACTGCTTCATGCGCTTTCCCGGCAGTTCCGCGGACGGAAAGAACGGAAACGCGTGTTCCGCGGCGTCTGGAATGTCCGCGTGAACGCCGCGGCCCGCACCGCCGGAACGACCTACAGCAAGCTCATCGCCGCGCTGAAGATCAAGAAAGTGGAGCTGAACCGCAAGATGCTCTCAGATCTCGCCCAGAACGAACCGGCAGTATTCAAGAAAGTCGTTGAGTTCGCCACGAAATAAAAGAAAAAACAGCCGCATACGGCTGTTTTTTCTTTTCTACCTCCACTTCACACCATAACGCTTGAGGTCAACTTTTCCGTTCTTTATCACAACACCTTCGCGACGGAGGAGTGCTGTTTTCTTCTTCGGCCCGCTGGCGTACCCGCCGAGGCGGCCGCTGGACATCGCCACGCGGTGGCACGGCACGGTCGGCGCATGCGGATTCTTGTTCAGCGCATTTCCCACCGCTCGAGCCGCGCGCGGAGAACCGATGCGCCGGGCAAGCTGGGCATACGTTGCAACCCTGCCGCGCGGAATGGCGCGAAGCGCCCGGTATACTTTTTCGGCAAAAGTCATTGTTTTGCCGGCACCGGGTGTCGCGGGAGGTGCGAGGGGTGAGGTCTGCGCCAATGCTTCCTGTGCGCCCGATGCTCCCCTGGTTTTACTTGCTGCTGGCCCTGCCGCCGATGATGGATAAAGTCGTGCGCCTGTTTTAACACGTGTTTCGTCGCAACGTACTTCTTGCCGACGGTCGCGATGGCATCTTGGTAGGTGAACCATCCGAACCCGCTGTGTTCGCGCGGCGCGATGCGAACATTCGGCTGGCGCGTTTCGGCAAGAAAAAGAATGACGGTGTCGTGAATGCGCTCATCTCCCGCCCGGAATGCGAACTTTTCATATGCTCTGAATCCGGGGATAATGCGGAGCTCGGACGGCTTGATGCCGGTCTCTTCCTCCGTCTCGCGGAGCGCCGTCGCCATACTTTCTTCACCTTCTTCAAAGTGCCCTTTCGGAAAATTCCAATAACTTCCCCGCTTGTAGAGGAGAAGGTATTTTATGCCGTCCTGCGTTCTGCGAAAGACGACGAAACCGGCGACGACCTGACGCTTTTCGCGTAAACGCGGCCGCCCCTCACCTTTGGAGTGCTCGGTTGTATCTGGTTTCCCCTGCATAACGCTTGTCCGCATGGCGGAACGTATGGGTGGAGTATATCACTCTTTCAACAATTTGCGCATTTTCTCCAGCGGCCAGGCATTTATCACATCGCTCTTTTGCGCCCATCCCCTCCGCGCCTGCGCGATGCCGAATTCGCACTCCCCGACGCCCGCGGCAGTATGTGCGTCCGAATTTATCGCAAGCCTCACCCCGGCCGTTATGGCCATTCGCACGTATTCATCTTTGAGATCAAGGCGCTCGGTCGCATTCACTTCAAGGATGGTTCCGGTGCGTTTTGTGGCTTTCATGACCGCTTCCATATCCAACTCATAGGGCGGGCGCTTGCCTACAATACGCCCCGTCGGATGAAAGAGGATGTCCACGTGCGGATTCTCTACCGCGCGAATAATGCGCTCGGTTTGTTCTTTGCGCGAAAGTTTTACGTGCGAGTGCACCGATACGCCAACGACATCCAGCTTCGCGAGCACATCATCCGGCAGGTCAAGTTGACCATTGGACAAGATGTCGCACTCGGTCCCTTTCAGCACGACCATTTTCCCTTTCATCATCTTATTTACGCGGTCTATTTCGCCCCACTGTTTTCGTATCCGTTTTTCGTCCAAGCCATTGGTGATGACCAGCGAATGCGTGTGGTCGGTGATGGCGATATATTCGAGGCCGCGCGCCGCCGCGGCTTTTGCCATGGCTTCAATAGAATCCTTCCCATCCGTCCACTCACTTTGCGTCTGGAGATCGCCGCGCAGATCGTCATAGCCGACAAGCTTCGGCAGTTTCCCCGTTCGCGATGCTTCTATTTCACCGGTCGCCTCACGAAGTTCCGGTTCGATGTATCGCAAACCGAGCGCCGCATAGATATCTTCTTCGGTCTTTCCCGCAACGATGCGTTCCTTTCCTCGTACAAGCCGCCAGAGGCCGTATTCGTTCAACTTCAATCCTTTTGTTATTGCCAGCTGGCGTAACGCAACGTTATGGTCCTTAGAACCCGTGAAATAGTTCAAAGCCGCGCCATATGATTCCGCAGGCACCACGCGAAGATCGGCCTGGAGTCCCGAGCGGAAAAGTACCGATGACTTCGTATCGCCGTGCGCATAGACGCGCGCAACGCCGGGAAGAGCGGTAAAGCGGTCTATCACGGCATCGGGCTTCGCTGATACGACGAGCATGTCCACATCGCCGATGGTCTCCTTCATTCGCCGCAGAGAGCCTGCGATAGCGAGCCGAGAAACTGCAGGGTGCTTCCGAAGCAGGTCCTCTATCCGGCGCACCTCCGGGAAAACGGTGAAAATGGGAAGGCGTCCGCCGCCGCGTTTCACAAATGCGATGCTTTGGAGAATATTTTCCTCGCTCTTTGCGCCAAATCCCTCAAGTCGTGCCAGTTTTCCGCTCTTTGCGGCGCGTTCCAGATCGCGAAGGTTCCGTACGCCGAGTTTCGCGTAAAGCTTCGCGATAGATTTCGGTCCCAACCCCTGAATAGATTTTAGTTCGGAGAGTTTTACCGGAACAGCTTTCTTGAGATGTTCGTAATACTGCAATTTCCCCGTTCGAAACAGCTCCTCGAGTTTTTCGGCAATAGCGATGCCGATGCCCGGCAGTTCTCTGAGCGCTCGTATGCCGCCTTTTTCGTACATACCATGGAGCTCTTCGTCCATGCCCGCTACGAGCTCGGCCGCTTTCTCATAGGCGCGGGGCTTGAACGCCACGTTCTGCATGTCGAGATACGTCGCGATTTCCGATAGAATGCCCGCGAGTTCCTGGTTCGAGATCGCGTGTAGTTTCACCATCCGCATCGTATGGCCTCCGGGAATCCTTACTGGGGCTTGTTAACCGGCAGCTGGCGCTCACGACCCGTGTTCGGTTGCGTTGTTCGCGGCGGCAACATTAAGTCGGGAACCGCTATGAGAATAAGCGCCGAAACAAGCGCCAGGAAGCCGCCGAAGAGAAATACCGCTGGAAAACCGAAGTAGTTCGCCACGACACTGCCAATGAATCCCGATGCGCCCGCCGCGAGGCCGACTGCTATGCTGTCGAGCGTCCAATCGAACGACACCCGGTCCTTGTCCAGATGTCGGGAAAAGATCGCTGGCCATGTTGCTCCATACAACGCAAACCCAACAGCCTTCACAACTTGCACGGCATACAGCTGCCATATTTCGTGAACCGCGACGAATGAGAATGCCGCGAATGCGGTGACACAGAGACCGACGATCAGCACGTAAAAATCATCTTTTTCGCCCGGCGTGCGATCCAGGTAATTCGCGAATGGCAGTTGCAGAACAGATTTCACGAGCCAGTACAACGCAACCGCAATGCCGACAGTGACGAGCGTCGATCCCGCTACGCGATTCATGATGAATATGGAGAATATCGGATCGATTAATCCCCACCCGGATAGCAGGACTAGGTCTACGAACACGAAGTATTTCACTACGCGCCCGGCGTGAATATCTATGTTGACCAGTATCTTCATTGACGATGGATCGGTTCGAATGCGAATTCCCCCTCTCCTTTCACGACAAGTCGAGCTGTTCCGCCACGGCCCAAAGCTTTCGTGAGCAACAGCTCGGCAAGCGGCGCGCGGACCTTGTCATCTATGACGCGCCTGATAGGCCTCGCTCCGAACGCCGGATCGTACCCGAGCTTTGCGAGGAGCGTCACTGCCTCCGGCGAGAATTCCAGAACTATCCCCTGCTCGGCGACGGTTGCAACGAGTGATTGCAAGTTCAGCCGAACGACCGCCTCCAATTCATCCAATTTCA
>JBEEJO010000045.1:0-6131 GCA_041169145.1 Candidatus Parcubacteria bacterium
CTATCTTCTCTTGGCCAAGTTCGTTATTGACCGCCATCACGCGCGTCCCCCGCTGGCCGACGAGCGCGCCGACCGGATCAACGCCGTCAACAAGCGACGTGACGGCAAGCTTGGTCCGGCTTCCGGGCTCTCGAGCGATGAGTTTGATCTCTACGGCGCCATCGGCAACTTCCGGCACTTCCAACTCGAACAACTTCGCCACAAACTTCGGATGGGAGCGCGATAATATAATGCCGGGCAAGCGCGTATCCTCTTGCACCGCAAGCACGAGGAATCGCAGGCGTTCGCCGTTCCGATAATGCTCGCCGGGAACGGATTCGTTCGCGAACATCACGCCGATCGCGCGGCCGAGATCGATATATACATGCCCCCGTTCGAATCGCTGCACCAAGCCGCTCACGATGGTCCCTTCCTTGCCGCGCCATTCGGCGAGAATGGACTCGCGTTCCGACTCGCGAAGCTTTTGGAAAACAGCTTGCTTCGCCGTTTGTGCGGCAATGCGTCCGAAATCCTCATGCAAGTCCAGCGGGAATGTCAGCTCCTCGCCAAGTTCGACGCCTTTCCGTATCTCCTTCGCGTCCTTCAAGAGAATGTGCCGCTCGGAGTTGTAGCGCGGAAGTTTTGATTCCTCGTCCTCGCCGGCTTCTTCCCGTTCCCTAAAATCGCCGACGCGTTCGCGCCATTCTTTCTCTTCGATCTCTTTTTCTTTATCCGCTTCGCCTTTCTCCACGATGCGGACGGTCGTTTCATCCACGACGGTTTTCACGCGCCAGAATTTCACTTCACCGGTTTTCATGTCCATCTTCGCCCGGACGATCTCTCCGCGCGTTCCGTATTCTTTTTTGTATGCCGCAGCAAGCGATGACTCTATCGCCTCAATGACCTTATCGGCATCAAGCCCCTTCTCGTCCGCGACCTGTTTTATCGCCCGCGAAATATCTTTGATGTTTAACATATTGATTTTAAAAAAGGGCCGCTTTACAAGCGGACCTTCATCCAGACGCTTCTATTATAGTGCGTATTTTGGCCGAATGTCAAGACGCACCGTTACACATTCTCATAATGCCGGACGGTTGGCGGATCCGTCAGTACGATGGCAACGGCATCTATCTGCCAGCCACGCTCTTCGTGCACAAGCTCCGGATTGGCGTTCGCGAAGAGGCCGGCTACGCGGCGCATCTTTGTGAGCTTCGCCGAACTTATCTCGTCCTCAGGACTCAACCGCCCCGCGGATTCATCGGCTAGGGTTTTTACCTCCACGAACACGAGCTCTCCGGCCGGAGCTCGGGCGATGATGTCTATCTCCCCGCCGGGCATTTTCTTGTTGCGCTCGAGAATAATATAGCCATTCTTCTTGAGAAAACCCGCCGCAAGCTCTTCGCCAATTTCACCAACCTTGTCGTTACTCATAGAATATGGCTACTTTATACAACACAAATTCTGATAAACAAAATTGTTTATCAACTTTCTGTGTGTAAATCGATAAACATCGATAATAAACCATTTATCTATATAGAAAAATTAATGAAATGCAGAACTTAGAAAGTTCCAGGGATCCATTGAACATATATCGCATCGCAGAAAACATGATGATTTTGAGAAACAAAAACCACCTCCTTGATCCGGACAAGTAATACATCTGACATTAAAATGTTTCATGTGTTTGTCGATAAACATAAGCAAAAGTACTCGAGCACAAACACTTGTAAGAAGAAGAGTTTTAAGAATGGATGTTGGAGTTGTGCAAAAAACCATATAAGTATTCTTGCAATATGACACCCTATTTATGCCTGTTTATCGATTTACAAAGGCGGCAAAAACAGCATTGTTTGTCGCGAAACATTTTATCCACAGATATCCTGACAAACATTTTTGTTTATCGCATTGTAAAACATACATCCGGCAAAAAAGTGAGGAATTGCCGCATTAATTCGGCAATTGCCTGATAAACAATTGCCGAATTGCCGGTCTCAAAACTGTGGATTGGATGGGTATTAGACCATTTTATCCGACATAAATCCTTGATATTTTGCGACATATTTCATCATTAGGCGCATTGCCGGACGAACTATGGTTACCAAGTGTTTGTCGTGATGTTTAATCAGATGCACGCCGTCCGACGGCAGCAAAGAAGGTTGGGATGTGCCAGCCGGCGGTCAGATACAAAAACATTGACGCGCGCGGGTATGTGGGTACACTTGAAGAATGATTTCACCAGAAAAACTAGCACACTACCGTAGGGCGATGGAGAAAGAGCGGGAACGTTTGCTCACCGATCTGAAGAAAGCGGAAACGCCGGAGGATTTCGGCGACGATGTCGACGATATCGATTCCATTGAAGCGGAGGAGGCAACGGACCTCGGGAATAAATTAGCTGTTGGTCAAGCGCTCCGGGACCGTATCGCGGAGATCGATGAAGCGCTTATGAAGATCGGGAAGGGTGAACAACTGACCGAAGCGTATCTCGATAAAGTGTCCGGCATCCGCGCTGTGTAGGGGAGCGCTTTTTCGACTTGCTCAAAAATCTTGCAAAAGTACATTCTGCAGAACTCGAAGGGGTTCGCGCGCGCCTCATAGAAGTTGAAGTGGACCTGAACGTCGGACTTCACGCGTTCAACATTGTCGGTCTCGCCGACAAGGCATTGAATGAAGCGAAAGAGCGTGTGAATTCCGCGCTCAAGAATTCCGGCACGAAGCCGCCGAATCGCGAGAACCGGAAGATCACCGTGAATCTCGCGCCGGCCGACGTGAAAAAAGCGGGTTCGCACTACGACCTTGCTATCGCCATCGGCTATCTTCTCGCGACAAAACAGATCGCGCCATTCGATACGCGTGACAAGATATTCTTAGGCGAGTTGGCCTTGGATGGCCGACTCCGGCCCATCGCCGGCGCACTGAATATGGCTGAACTCGCCGCAGAGAAAGGATTCTCATATGTGTATCTTCCGAAACAGAACGCGAACGAAGCCGCGGCAATTCGCGGCGTAACGGTCATCCCATTGGAAAGCCTGGAAGAGGCCATGGAATCGCTTGAGGGGAAGCGCGCGATCGCGCCGGCCGAGTTCCATGAATCGGAAACAGCCACGCACGACGCGCCGGATCTTTCGGAGATCCGCGGACAGGAGAACGCGAAACGCGCACTTACTATCGCTGCGGCCGGCGGACACAACCTTCTTATGATCGGTCCTCCCGGGGTGGGGAAATCACTTCTCGCGCAAGCTCTCACGGGCATCATGCCGGATCTCACAACGGCGGAAGCCATTGAAGTAACGAAAGTGTGGAGCGCAGCGGGCTTGGGCCCGGACGGGCTTGTTCGTCACCGACCATTCCGCTCACCGCACCACACAGCATCCATCGTCTCCATCATCGGTGGCGGCACAAACCCAAAACCCGGGGAGATCAGCCTGGCGCATCGCGGCGTTCTATTTCTCGACGAACTGCCGGAGTTCCCGAAGAATATTCTTGAATCGCTTCGTCAGCCGCTTGAAGCGGGTGTCGTGCATATTGCCCGCGCCCGAGGGACGCTGGCGTTCCCCGCGAAGTTTTCGCTCGTTTCCGCAATGAACCCGTGCCCCTGCGGCTACTATGGCGACCCGGAGAAAGAGTGCCGGTGCGGTGCATATGAGGTCATCCGTTATCAGAAGAAAGTGTCCGGCCCGCTCTTGGACCGCATTGACCTTCAGATACGCGTACCGCGCGTGAATATGGATGAACTGCGTGCGAAAAAACCGTCCGGCCAGACGAGCGCGGACGTGAAGAAGGAGATTTCCCGCGTGCGGAATGTGCAGGCGGAACGATTTGCGAAAACCGCCATTATCACCAATTCGGAAATGAGCTCGAAACAAGCAGAGCAATTCGCAACATTGGACCATAATGCGGAATCATTCCTCAAGACCCTAGATAAAGCCCGTCTTTCGCCCCGGGGCTACTACCGCTTATTGAAAACCGCACGCACCATCGCCGATCTCGCGCGCGAAGAGCGCGTGCGCGCGGAACATTTAGCCGAAGCCTTTAGTTACCGCTTACGAGAAGAAGTTTAAGGCGTTCAGCCCCGACATCAGAGAGTCGGGGCTCCGACTCCTCCGACGATGAGGGCGCCGGAGCTATCGGCTGAGGGAGGAGATATAATGTCTACCTCAAATACTTTTCAATATTCGCCTGGTGCTGCGCATGTGTCATGGCGCAGTGGATAGTCGACGCGTCGCAATCGTTTTTTACGGAGAATATTTGAACGTTTTCGGACTTCCCACGAGTTCGGTTTCTATGCCCCTGGTCGGATCCACGGCTCTCACGGTGACTTTATACGTTCCGCCGTTTCGGAAAGTGGGCGGTGTCGCGAAATTGAATCCGTGATTTCCTGTGATTCCAAGAGCGGCGTTGACATCCGGCCGGCTACCGATCGTCGAAGCGGCAAAATACTGATTGAAGCCAAATTCATCGGTCATAACAATAGCGACCATCATGGGGTCGGCTGGCGCGTATGGTTTATAGGCCCAACCAGCGACGCGAGTTGCATCGGCAACATCCAAGGAACCGTGCGGCGCCAGCGGATAACGCAGGTCATAAATTCTTTGGCGGATGGACTTTCCGTTGACCACCCTGTCGTACCGATAGGGAAATACATATAGCGTTACCATATCCTGCAGTCCCGGTTTCAACTCAAAATTACCGAGGAGCGATAGAACTCCACTCCCTTCTGAATCGGCGGTTTTCCCAAGTACTGCTTCGGCTGCGGAATCATCGAAGGTTGCTATCGTAAC
This sequence comes from Candidatus Parcubacteria bacterium, assembly GCA_041169145.1. GTDB lineage: Bacteria > Patescibacteriota > Minisyncoccia > UBA6257 > 2-01-FULL-56-20 > DATJQA01. Next base: position 4,761 of record JBEEJO010000045.1, read on the forward strand.
ACAATTTATTTCGGTCACATCGCATGCTCCCCACCAGCCCTCGGTAGCCGTACCGATCGACATATTGTCGATGGGGTACGCTTTTCCGGGCAATCGAAGATACAGCTCGGCTTGAGCCAAAGAGTCTCCTGACCGCGGCTTCAATTGCGATTCCGGGATTACGGTCACATCGCTATTCACATTCGAGAACGGCGTGGAGCCGCCGTAGTAATAGAATTTGTTCTTGATGTTGTCGAGAAATATCGCGGGGATTTCCTGAGGATGAAAGCCGCCCCGTGAGACACCATTGTACAAGATCGAATACTCAATCTTCGCATATGCATCGCCCAGTGAAACTTTCTGTCCAAGTGTCAGGCCGGTGAACTGATTTGTTTTAGTGAATTGATAGGGATTGTTATAACGAATTTCCCATCCGCCATCCGCCGTTGATGCCTTATACTGCACATCGTTTGCAGCACTGTCCCAGCTACAATTCGGCCCTTGTCCCTGAATGGGGTTCCATGGCGCACCAGCGCCCCACATCCCGCAATATTTGACGCTGACGCAATCCGCAACATGAGCGCCCTTCGCTGCGCCCCACTCCCGACAAGACGCATTATTCGCCAAACATAATGCTTGTGAACTATATGCGGTCGGATCGCATTTTCCTGCCTCGTTACCAAAAAACCCTCCCGTCGGATTGCTATCGTCATATCCCCAAAGTGACACCTGCATTGCTCCGCCACCGTGTTCCGTGATTAGATTCTTGGAACGGTCGCTTCCGTACAGTTGGCTTATCATCCCTCCGTATGAGTTATTGATGCCGATTTTCACAAAATCGTTCCAGAGAAGCTTGGTATCGTTTTGTCGATTCCTCCAATAGTTGGGCATATTTGCACACCATTCGGCTGCAGAACCCCGTAGACCGGAACACCCCGTGTAGAATACGACGCCACCATTGACGCGCTGAAGTTTTGTAGAACTAATCTGTAGCAATACATTTTGCCCATCAGGGACACCTGCGGAGTTAACTCCTATCGCGTACACTTTCACGTTGTGATTTCCGGCCCCAAACGGTGCGTGGGCCCAATGAAATGCGTGTGCGCCCACATCCGCACGATAACTGGCGGCTAGTTCGTCTTCAACGATAACGTCATCGATATAGATGTGCACTGGTATGGGTCCGGAAAAGTCGGGGTCGGATGCCCATCCGGCAATATAAGAACCGTTCGCCGCATCAAGCGCGCCTCCCGGAACATTACTTGCGGCTTCCGACGTATTCAAAGTAACTGAGACGTGTTGCGAAAAATAAGAAGCAAGGATGATAGAACTGACAACAATTGCAGAATACACGGCCATGCCAGCCGTTAAATATGTTACGACCCGCTTCGT
>JBEEJO010000046.1:0-5670 GCA_041169145.1 Candidatus Parcubacteria bacterium
AACATCCTTCCCAATCGTACGCTTTCTCTTTTGACGCACTGAGTATTTTCGGGTTTATGATGACGATGCGTTCGCTTTTCTTCCGACCGGGACGGCTCTTCGTGGGACCAACCTCTATCACTGCGAACCGGAGCGGTAGGCCGATCTGCGGCGCGGCGAGGCCAACGCCGTCCGCGCGGTGCATCGTAGAGAACATCTGCGCGACGAATTGCGGGAAGCCGGGTTTTGTGACAAGCAAGGGCTTCACGCGCTTCGCCTTCTTGCGCAGGACAGGGTCGCCGAATTGCGTGAGAGGAAATATGTTCATGCGTGGTGCGGAACGGGTTCACGACGAATGATGTATTGAAGAACGCCGACAAGGAGCGGCAGCGCCGCGATGCACAGGATCCATTGCGTTGCTATCGCGACCTGATTTTGCGGCGTAAGGAAGAGCAGCAGCGCTCCGAAGCTCAAGAGCCGGCCCGCACCGAGCGCGAACTCGCGTTCTATCATGAAGTGATACCGCGTCTGCCACTCCCCCGGCAGGCTATCCATGACGTCGTAGTAGGTCTTGTCCACCACATTATAGAGAAACGGCAAACATGCGCGGCCTACGATGAGCGCGATGATGCCATAGACGTTCTGCGCAAGCGCGAACGCGGCAAGTCCCAACGGCATCATAAGCGCGCCGAACACGTACCAGCGCGAGTTCCGTTGAAGCGCGAGACCCGAGATATAACTGCCGATTCCGATGGCGATAGCCGTGACCGTTCCCACAGCGCCGAGCGTCACCTCCTGCGTCACGATGAGAAACAGCAGGACCGGGATGAGCGCGGCCGAAGATGAGTCCCACAAGCCGCCAAAAAATTGCTGAACGAGAAGCAGTTTCCACCGGCGCGGGCGGATGTTTCCCACAATATGGCTTCCGCTGAACTCCGCGCCGCGATGCGCCGGCAATCCTCCGGCCTGAAGAACCGTATAGAAAAGCGAGATCGCGAGAACGAAGAACAGCGTGATGTATCCGGCATCTTTGGAGATCAGTTCTCCAACGCCCGATATGATACCGCCCGCAATGAGCGGCGTGAACGCACCGACCATTGCCGACCACATGCGCATTTTCCCAAAATACTGGTGGCGAGTGCCGCTTTTCGTTCCCAGATATTCCGACAGGTTGAATCCGGCCCAGTAGAATCCGTAGGACGTGCCGCTCACCAGCCCGAGAACGATCACGGCATTCGCCGAACCTTCGCCGAGAAGGAATACCAATACGTAGAGCAAGCCGAGCCCGGCTAACCCCCAGCGGATAATGTCGCGCGACGAATGGGTCTTCAGGAGGTGGCCCGTTGCATAGTACGCAATGTAGAGCGCGACGAAACTTGCGACGTTAAACCACGACACAACGACGATACCGCCGATCTTGAAGAGATAAACATTCAGAAAGATATTCGCCACCGCGGAGGTGAATCCGCGCAAACGTTCTATCTGAATGAGGAGGTTCTCGCCAGTCATCTCTTACAGCTCTATCCGCGAGAAAAGCCACGCACCGAGCGAAAGCAACAGCACAACGCCGGCGCCGAGCGCGAGGAAATCTGCGCCAAAACCGAAGTGCGCACTCCCGACGAGCGACGCACGCAGACCGTCTACGCCATATGACAACGGATCAATGCTCGCAATGGCAACGATGGCTTTCGGCAACCCTTGAAGCGGGAAGAGCGCGCCCGAGAGAAAGAACACCGGCATAATGAGAAAGTTCATGATGATGGGGAATGCCTGCATGTCCTGCATCTGGGACGCGATCGCCGTGCCGAGCGCCGTAAAGAGAACGGCGATGAGAAACATGAATACGAGCGCGACCGGCGCGAGGAGCCACGATTCCGGCCGGAAGCCGAAGAAGAGTGTCATGAAAAATACGAGCAATCCCTGGACGGTCGCCACGGTTGCGCCTCCGAGTGTTCGGCCGAGCATGATGTGGATACGCGGCACGGGTGCCACAAGCGTTTCTTTCAGGAATCCAAACTGTCGGTCCCAGATCAGTTCGATGCCAGCGAACATGGCCGTAAACAGAATGCCCATCGCGATGATGCCCGGCACGATGAATTGGATATAATTTCCTCCGCCCGCTTTTGTGTAGATGGGGCCGAAACCGAAACCGAGCGCGACAAGGAACAAGAGCGGCTGGCCGAGCGAGCCGAGCATCCGCGCGCGCGAACGTACGGAACGCTTCAACTGCCGAAGCCACATGATATAGATGGTACTCATATGCGTATTATCGCCTGCCCCACGCGCGACTATGCGTGCGCATGCGATCCGTTGCCGACGCTTCTTCGCTTCGGATGTTCCGGCCCGTAAGCGCGATGAACGCATCCTCGAGATTCGTCGTTTTCGTCCGTTCTTTGAGCGATTGTGGAATTCCCTCCGCAACGATCTTGCCGTGGTCAATGACCGCAACGCGGTGCGCGACCCGATCGGCTTCTTCCATGTAGTGCGTTGTAAGGAACACGGTGATGCCCTCGGTCTTGTTCAGATCCTGCACGTAGCTCCAGATGTGGTTCCTGGTCTGCGGGTCCAGGCCGATGGTCGGTTCGTCCAGAAAAAGGATCTTCGGATGATGCAGAAGTCCGCGCGCGATCTCCAGGCGGCGCTTCATGCCCCCCGAGAACTGCTTGGCATAGTTGTCCTTGCGATCCCATAGCTCAACGAATTTCAAAAGCTCCTCAATGCGCTTTCGCCGGAGTTCTTTCGGCACGTTGTACAGCACGCCATGGAATTCCATGTTCTCCCATGCCGTGAGCTCGTCATCCAGGCTCGGATCCTGGAATACGATGCCGAACGAGCGCCGCGCGGCCATCTGGTCTTTCATCGGGTCAGCACCGTTCAAGAGAATTTTTCCTGATGTGGGACTGAGGAGCGTGGTGAGCATCTTGATGGTCGTCGTTTTCCCCGCGCCGTTCGGCCCGAGGAACGCGAATATCTCCCCCGCTTGAACGGAGAACGAAACATCGTCCACTGCGGTGAACGTTCCGAATTTTCGCGTTACATTCTTCGCCTCAATGATGTTCATAGCGGAGGTTCATTATAGCTCAAATTCCAATGCGAGGGCGAGGTGGTCCGAAACTTCGTCGGGAAGCACGCGGAAATCCGAGACATGAATATCGCGGGAAACGAATGCGTAATCGCTCACATAGTCATGGAATTCTTTCGCCCCGCTGTAATGGCTGGTTCGCGTAAGCGTAATGCCGCGTTCGCGGATAAGGTTGTGATAACCCGCTCGTTCAAAGAGCGCGATACTTTCCGTTTCCGGGCGGAGGTTGAAATCGCCGATCACCATGTGCGGTTCTTTGAATTTCTCCATCACGGCAAGAAGGTTCTTGGACTGCCGCAAAAGAAGTTCCGAATCCCGTTTGCCGCTTTCTTTATCCACGACGCCGTGGAAGTTGCATATGGTGAGCGGACCGTGGCCGTTGTCCAGAGTGACGTATTGAACGTCCCGCGGCAGTGTTTCCCACTTGCCGACCACATAGCTATTCCGTTCGCCGAGCACGAATTCGTCTCCGGAAGCGAGAACGGAAATCGGTTTTCGCACAAAAATAGCAAGACCGAGCGTGACGGTGAAATCGGCAAGCGGCGAGCCGGGACCGAACTGGAACCCGTCCTGGCACGGCGCGTAGAAGTGCTGAAAGTCCGGAAGCGCGTTCACGAGTTCGCGGCGCATGTTGGGATGGGCGGTACCATATTCCATCGCGGTGCGATCCGTCGGCGTATCGAACACTTCTTGAAAACAGAAGATATCCGCGTCCTTCGCATGCTGCTTCACGAACGCCATGAGCGGTTCGTAGAGCGTGCCGCCCCAGATGTTCAGAGAGATCAGCTTCATCGGTCCTTAAAATTCCACCAGTTGCGGGTGCGCGGAGCGTTCGGGTGCTCGGCGAAATATATCGCGCAGCGGAAGGTATAGAGAACGCATCGATCTATATGTCTCCCCTGTTGTTTCTCCATTTTTTGGTAAAGCTTATCGGAACTCTTGCCGCGGAGGTCTTTTACTTCACGAATGCCGAGCGAACGGAGGTCGCGCGCGATGGATGGCCCAACGCCGGGGAGGGTTTGGAGATCGTCAGGCCCCATGGCACTTCTTATATTTTTTTCCTGACCCACAGGGGCAGGGGTCGTTGCGGCCCACTTTGTGGCCGTCTGCAGCCTGTTGAGGCATGCGTGATGGATTCGGCGCATCGTGATGAGCGTGCGTGTGCGACATGAGCTTGAAGATGTTCATGAATATCCAGCCGTTGTAGTTCGTCCAGAAATCCTGATACAAGCGATGCGCTTCGCGGCGGTATTCCACAAGCGGATCATGCTGGCCGTACGCGCGGAGACCGACGGATTCCGACAGCGCTTCCAGGTTTTCCAGGTGCGTCATCCAGAGCATGTCCAAGATGCTCAGGAGTCGGGATTTTGACTGCGGATCCTTCCCCGCAACGTCGGTGCGCGCGGCGAGCAGTTTGCGCAAGTCGTCTTCGGTCGGCGTCTCGGGCAAGGGGTGTTCTTTATCGGCAATGCCCGCTTCTTCAAATGCTTGTTTCAGCTCCTTCGCCGGAAATTCGCCCTTGTCGTTCACCCCATCGGGCCCCAGCATCGCATCAACATGTTCCGTCACTGCCGCGGAGATGAGCTCGGTCGCCTTTTCCGCGTTCATGACCGAGAGAATTTCCTCGCGGCGCTTATAGACCGCTGAGCGCTGCTTATTGAGCACATCGTCGTATTCCAACAGGTGCTTGCGCAGATCGAAGTTCGCGCCCTCCACTTTCGACTGCGCCTGCGCCACGGCACTCGAAACCATGCCGACATCTATCGGCATATCGTCCGGCAGGTCAAAACGCTCCATCAGTCCCCGGATACGGTCGCCGCCGAAGATACGCACCAGGTCGTCCTCCAACGAAAGAAAGAATTGCGACGAACCGGGGTCGCCTTGCCTGCCTGCGCGGCCGCGCAGCTGGTTGTCTATCCGGCGCGCTTCATGGCGTTCGGTGCCGATGACGTGGAGACCGCCAACTCCGCACACATTCGCTGCTTCTTCGGGAACCATAGGATTCCCTCCCAAAATGATGTCGACGCCGCGGCCGGCCATATTCGTCGCGACCGTGACAGCGCCCCAACGGCCCGCCTGCGCGATGATGGCGCCTTCGCGCTCGTTGTTCTTCGCGTTCAGAAGTTCGTGCGGAACATTCGCCTGCGATAGCAACGCGGAGAGGCGTTCGTTCTTTTCGATGGACGTGGTGCCTACGAGAACCGGCTGGCCCTTCTTATGACGCTCGGCAATATCCGCCACTACCGCGTTCCATTTTGCCGCGGCATTCTTGTAGATGCGGTCGTTCGCATCCGCGCGCACGCACGGCTTGTGCGTCGGAATACTGAATACATCCAGCTTGTATACCTTGAAGAACTCTTCGGCGGAGGTCTGCGCCGTACCCGTCATGCCCGATATCTTTTGATACATCCTGAAGTAGTTCTGGACGGAAACTTTCGCGTACGTTTTGGACTCCTCCTTGACCAGCACGCCTTCCTTCGCTTCTATCGCCTGATGCAATCCGCCCTGATACCGCCTGCCGTGGAGCAAGCGCCCGGTGAATTCGTCCACGATGATGACTTCGCCGTTCTTCACGACATAATCCTTGTCGCGCGTGAAGAGCGCTTTTG
>JBEEJO010000047.1:0-5628 GCA_041169145.1 Candidatus Parcubacteria bacterium
GGAGCGTCGTTTTGCCGATACCGTTCGGACCGCTCAAAAGCAAGTGTTCTTTCCGCTTGAGCGCGACCGTGACCTTCTTCACGACCGACTTATGGTTCCGCACGACGCCGACGGACGAGAGCGTGAGCAACGTGCCACTCACGTCTTCCTGGCATGGAATGACGAATGCGCGGATGGTCTTGTCCTCGCGGCGAACCTCCACGATATCGCCTTCAAGTTCCTGTATCTTTTCGTTCATCTTGCGCGCCACATCGCGCATATGGCCGCCTTTTTGGGCAAAAAAGTTCGCCTGCTCCTTGCGGTGCTGGATATCTTTTTCCAACCTGACGTTCTTCATGCGCTCGCGCTCAAGACGGGCGCTTATATCACGGACCACGTCAAAATAATTGCCGGCATACTGTTCCGTCTTCTGCGTGAACATCTCCAGATAGAGGACCCCGTGCGTGAACGCGTTCAAGAAATTGGCATCGTGGGAAATAACGATGCACGTTTTCGCATAGTCGACCAGGAATGCCGTCAGGTGTTCGATTCCCTGCGTATCCAGGTTGTTGGTCGGTTCATCCAACAGCAGAATGTCCGGATCCTGTATCAGGGCTTGCGCGAGAAGGAGCCGTGCCCGCTGGCCGCCGGAAAATGTCTTCAGGGTCTTCGTAAGCGGAGCTTTCAAGTGGACCACATCCAATATCCGCTCGATGCGCGGCTCAATGTCATATACCTTTTTGGGGAACGCCGCTTCAAAAAATTCTTTTACCGTATGCTCCATCTGCTCGCGCGCGATAACCTGTCGAGCGGTGGCCATCGTCAATCCTCGCCCGATGGAAATAGAACCCGACTCGGGCGCGAGATCGCCCGTAATAAGCTGGAATATCGTGGTCTTTCCGGCTCCGTTCTGGCCCATGAGCGCTATCTTCGCACCGCGGCGAACGGAAAAACTGGCCTCCTGAAGAATAGGCTTGGCATGCCCGAATCCAAACGAGACCGCGTTGAAGCGAATGATGGTTTCGGTGCTCGGCATAGGCGAGCAGTATACGGCATATTCCGGCCGGCGTACAGGATTTTCCTTATTCCTGATCGTACGCTTGCTCCAATCCCGCGATATCGATCTTCTTCATCCGAAGCATCGCCTGCATAACGCGATCGGCTTTTTTCCTGTCGGGATCGTTCAAAAGACGCGGCAGGGTCGTAGGAATGATCTGCCAGGAAAAACCGTACCGGTCTTGGAGCCAACCGCACTGCTGGGCTTTCGGGTCACCGCCCTCGGTAAGCTTGTTCCAATATTCATCGACTTCTTCTTGCCTCTCGCACTCGAAATAGAAAGACACCGCGCCGGATGCCTTAAAATACGGTCCGCCGTCCAATGCCATGAATCGTTGTCCCCCAAGTTCAAAGACGGCCGTTAATACTTTTCCCTCCATGCCCTTCATTGGTCCTTCGAGCGGTCCGTCAGGATAGTGCTTGATACTTACGATCTTCGAGCTCGGGAAAATGGAAACATAAAAATTGATCGCTTCTTCAGCCTGCGTATCGAACCACAAGAACGGCGTTATTTTCCCCGACGCTTTTGGTCGGGGCTCCGACCCCTCCGGGCGTCGGAGTTGATTGTTTTGTGTCATTGTATTTATGCGCTCGTTTTTAAGAAGGAATAAGACTACATCCCTCCCGTCGTTTGCCATAAACTCAGAACGTTCCCCTCGGTGTCCTTGAAGTAGACGATGAATCCCATCGTGCCAACGGCTACTTTTTCTTTGATGATGGTCCCGCCAGCAGCCTTCACTTTCTTTGCCGCCTCATCAATGTCTTTCACATTGATGGCGAAAGAGGGCGCGGTCACAATATCATTGCGTTTCATCATTCCGCCGCCGATCGCTCCCGGAGCTTTCGGCATGTGAGTTTTTTCATCGAGCGGCGTGGTTGCCGCGATGACGTAATCCATCTCCGGCATGTCGTTTAACTGCCAGCCAAACGTGTCGGTATAGAATTTTTTCGCGCGCTCTAAGTTATCGCTCGGTATCTCGAAGTGGACGACGCTATCCATAAATGAATGTATGAATGATTGATGAATGCTTCCCCTGCGACTTTTTTGAGGGAAGCTAGAAGTATACCAAATCCACCCCGCGGCAAGAGGAACGGTCTTTGAGGTCTTATTTCGACAGTTTTCCCTTCGCCGCCTCGATACTCTCAACAAAAAAGAAATGATGGCCGCGATTGCTTTCTCGCACGAACGCCTGAAAGCTTTCACTGGCGATCGTTGAAAAGTCGCCCACGATAGCGAGCTGGACTTGGTAGGTCACGAACTTCTGTAATATCTCCCCTGCCACGCCGGTTTTGAGATCAAAAAAACTCGGCTCGATATTTTCCCGATGAAGAATGAGTTTTTTCGGCATCGGAATATCCGAACGCGCCATAAGATCCAAGGCGTCCGAGCTCGAACGCACAACGACACCGTCGGCGACCGCTTCGGCAATGTTCTGTTCATGAATAACGATCTGCATACTACGCCTTCATCCTATCGCATTTCACGCATCGGCACCCGATGGGCTTGATGTAGTCGTTGAAATGTTCGTCGCCGTAGTCGAAGATCAACTCCTCCCCTGCCGCAAGGTTCCGCCTCGCGAAAACAAAGACGCGCCGGTTCTTGATATCCACCTCACAGTTCGGTGCGCAGGAATGATTGATGAAGCGCGCCAAGTTCCCGGCGATATTGCCGTCTATCATCGTCGTCTTGCTCGTCCAAAAGAGATACTTGCCCTTGTTCGTCGCGAGCTGCTTCTTCGTCGCCGGTCGGCCGGTGTATTCGATGATGCAAGCGCCTTTCGGAATGCGCTCTTCGGCAAAAACCCCGCGGCCGGTTTTGGAACGCTTCAAACGAAGCCGATAATGGCCAGGGACGAAAATTCTTTTCATTGTGTTTTAAGCCCGAGAAACCACAGCAATAGGCAGGGACATCCCGTGCTCGGAAATGGTCGTTGACCATCCCAGTGTAGCAAACCACGATGCATGAATAAAAGCTTTGATATAATGTACAAAAACACAGCCATGACTTCGACGAAGCCAAAGCCAAAGAATATTGCCGAGTACATTGCATCCGCCCCGAAGGAATCTCAGAAAAAGCTGCGCGAGATGTATGTGTGCCTGAAAGATGCCGCTCCGAAAGCCGAAACAGGCCTCAAGTGGGGAATGCCGGCGCTTTCGCATAAACGAATTCTCGTAATGTTCGCCGGTTTCCCACATCACATCGGCTTTTATCCGACGCCGTCAGCTATCAAAGCCTTCAAAAAGGAACTCGCAAAGTATAAACACGCAAAAGGCTCCGTTCAGTTTCCACTCGAAAAACCATTGCCCCTACCGCTCATCCGTAAGATGACCGCGTTCCGCATCAAAGAAGCCGTCTTGCAGGACGGCAAATGGCGGTCGGGTACGCGTTAACGATTGATTGCAGTTTTGTTCTTGCCGAACACAAGAGATGCCGTAATACCGGCATTGGCGAGGAATGTGTAGATTGGGAAAGCGAGCAGAATCCAATTCAATTCTCCGACGGCGAATATCGCAAAGAATCCGCCGAGCATCGTAAGCATCCACGCCGAAAGTGGTTCCGTCGTGGGGTATTCGTATGATTTCAGGATAGTGAGAACCGTGCCGGCCCCGTCTACGAGTATCGCCAAGAATAAAGCGATGGCTGGCTCATTCGTCACGTACCAAAGGATCAAGCTGATGCTGGCTACGATAAGTGCGTGTTTGTCTCGTTTTGTCGCACCGCCCATTCCGTATTTCAGGGCGAGTAGAAATACGAGAAGATCGCCGACAGCTTGAATACCTGGAAGCCAGAGTGAGTCAGATGCTCCCTTTGCGAGTTGTGAGAAGAAGGCAATCCCGCCGAGGAGCGACCAAAGGAACCACGACATGCGTTCCGGCTTCGTTTGCCCCTTAAAGATAGAGACAAAGAAAGGGACGAAGGCCAGCGTGATAGAGATACCCGAAAGATAGCCAAAGTATTGAGCCACAAACTAATTAAAGCATACCCACTCAATAAAACAGCACGTGGCGATCGTAGCGCTGCTTATGTAGGTCGCACCGTACAATAGCTTCAGATTTTCGAGTCCGCGATGGGCTTGGTGAACGAACGCTGACTTCAGTACTAAACCATGAAGCTCGTCCCTCGCTTAGCGAGCTCTTGTTCTGCTACCATAGGAATATGAGACAAATTATCGTAAACGCTTTTTTGATTTTGCTGATGTTCTTGATGCCTTACGGTGTTTTTGCCGCCGAACGGGCGCTTTCGCTCGGGCTTTCGGGCGATGATGTCCGCGATCTGCAGAAAACGCTTATCTCCCGGGGATATCTCGCCGCAGGACGCGCCACCGGCTATTTCGGGCCGCAGACGGACGCTGCGGTTAAAAAATTCCAGTGCGACCGCAGCATTGCCTGCGAGGACCAACCAGCGGGGTACGGTATCGTGGGCCCGAAAACGAGAATGGCGCTCGCATCTGCGCTCGCCGCATCCGACAATCCGGCAACCTTGAATCCGAGCGCTCAAACGCCGCGCGCCGTCGGACCATTTGAATTTTCAGGATGGGTCCCCTACTGGCGCACCGCAAGCGGAACTGCGGATGTCGCGCCGCATCTTTCGGGGCTTACGAGCGTGATGCCCTTCGGCTATACCGTAAAGAGCAACGGCACGCTTGCCGACACCGCGAAGCTCACGGAAGAGCCGTGGCTCAGTTTCATTGCGGAAGCAGAACGGAACAAGACAAGAGTGATACCGACCGTGATGTGGGGAAATGGCGTCACGATCCACAAGATACTGAGCGATACCAAGACGCGCATCGCGCTCGAAAATGAGATAGCGAACGTGGTCAAAACGAATGGCTTTGACGGCATCGACATCGATTTCGAAGCGAAACATCACGAGACGATCACGTATTTTTCCACATTCCTCAAGGGCCTGTATCAGCGCATGGGCAAGAAGTGGGTATACTGCACCATTGAAGCGCGCATGCCGCTCGAAAATCGTTACAGCCCCGGCGCGATTATCCCGCCTACTGCCACCGATTTTGCGAACGATTATGTGGAAATGAACAAGTACTGCGATCGCATCGAGATCATGGCCTATGACCAGGGCACCATCGATACGCGTTTGAACGCAGTTCGCACGGCACCCTATGCCCCGGTTGCCGACCCGGAGTGGGTGGAGAATCTCGTAACGCTCGCGGCGCAAAGCATCGCGAGGAATAAGATCGTGCTCGGCATTCCGACCTATGGTTATGAATATGCCGTGACGCCGCTTTCGAACGGCGGTTATGAATATCAGGTATTGTGGCCTTTCAATCCGCGCTACGCGACCGATATTGCGACACAGCTCGGCATTACGCCGGCGCGCAACAATGCGAATGAGATCGGATTCGTCTATGACCCAAAATTGCTCGCAACAAAAATGCCGGTCGAAAACGGTTCAACGCAAACGCAGCAAACGATGGTCTCATCTTCGGTTGCGGAAAACGCAAGCCCGCAAATGAATATCGTTGCGCCATTCAACTATCTTTCGTGGAACGATGTGAAGGCCATCGCCGACAAAGTCGCACTGGCGCGAAAGCTTGGCGTGCGCGGCGTCGCCGTCTTCAAGTTCGATGG
>JBEEJO010000048.1:0-5404 GCA_041169145.1 Candidatus Parcubacteria bacterium
GAGCTTTCGATATATCGCGTCCGCGATAATGGAACGGATCGGCGTGATGCCGATGCCGCCGACAAGGAATAGCGCCGGGCGGTCGGCGTTCTTATGAAGGACGAACGAGCCCATCGGTGCGGATACGTGCACTTTTGTGCCGAGCGGGACGTTCTTCAAATTCCGCTTGAATGCGGTGTCACGCATGCGCGTGGTTATCATGATGCGCGGGAGTTCGTGCGGAGCCGAAGCGACAGAGAAATCCCGTCTGTTGCCTTCGCCGTCCGTTTCGAGTAAGAAGGAACTGCTTTTCGACTCATTGCGCTCGCTCGGGACATTTTCCTCCTGTGGAGGGAAAGTAAAGATCGCGTATTGTCCTGCGGTGAACGAAAAATCCGTATTTGACACGTCGAACCAAAACGCCATCGTCCCGTCCGCGATATCGCGGCGGTCGGTTAGCGGAAGGAGATACTCATTCATGTCTGATCTCCGACTCCATCGTTGCGCTCCCATTCCCGGATTTCCCGCGGAACGTGATGAGCCCCATGAACTTCTTGAAGTAATTCATGGTTTCCGCGGAAGTGGCGTTTGTCGCGCCGTTGTGGCTTTCTTCGTCCGCCGGACGGAGGTGGTGCGTTCGCGATTTCAGTATCTCGGTATCTTGCACTAGTTTGTAAAGCACGGCTTGGATGTTCTCCAGGGTCGCTGCGGGTTGTTCTTCCTCTGCGGCTTGTTCCTCTTGCATCTTCTCAATATCTTCCGATATCTCCTCAACGTCCTCGGAGATCTCTTCAACATCCTCGCCGAGGTCCTGCACTTCTTCCTGGATATCTTCAATGTCTTCGCCGACCTCCTCAATGCGTTCTGCGTGGCGATTGACGGTCATTTGGATAAAAATGGCGAGATAGATCGCTTCCAGAGAGACGATTGTGGTCAGGACGAGTAATATGTCATCAAGCGAAATACCGAGATAGGTGAACGCAAACGCTCCGGCAAAAAGCACGGTGTGTACGACGAGCGAGGTCGGCGTGCCGATCCAATTCGTTGCCGCGATGGATAGTTTGTCTAGGCGGTCACGCATCACCTCAATCATACTTGATGAGTGTGCGGACCGCTACGTGTGGATAGAGTCAATGTCCGGCGAATATATTCCGTCCGGCGTCCCAGAAGGACGGATCGCCGTTCACTTTCCGCCAATACCACCATTCGGGGCCCCAAAGCCATAGTTCCCGGATGCCAGTTCGTTTTGCGAAGCCGACAATATCGGCGAGTTCCGCCGTTCCGAAGGCTTTTGTTTGGCCGGTAAAGTCCGTATGGGTGAGCGGTGCCCCTTCGCCCCAGGGCTCCGCCTGAAGTTCGGCGATGATGACGTCGTGTGCGCCGAGTACGTGCGTGGCAAACCACGCACGGATGGTATACCACGCCGGCGGAAAGATATGTGTAAAGTTTCCGACACGTTCGTTCCAGATATAGCGGTAGAGCGTGGTCCCGAAGACCTCGGAAAGGCCTGCTGTACGGGTCCAGAACGACAGTTCGCCGCTCGCCGTGGTGAGAACGGGTCGGGATGGGTCAAGCTCCTTCACGAACGCAATTTCCTTCTTGAGGAATTCTCGGTCCGGTGGCGGACATTTGCCGAAAACGCCGAGAAGCGGTTCGTTCTCCACTTGCCACATGGAGATAATGGAAGAGTTTCGATAGTGCTCTACGATGCTTCGGATATGCCGGAAGAGCATTTCGTGTTGCTCGGCATCCGGGAGTTCCGCCGCCCAATCGGGAATGTGGCATTCCGGCCATCGCGGCGTACGAAAACCGACGGCAAGCACCACGGGGACGTTGCTGGCTTCCGCTGTGGCGATCTGCCAGTCCAGGGACGAAAAGTCAGTTGCGCCCGATTGCGGCTCAAGACGATCCCAGTAGGCGACAAGCCGAAGTTTTTTTGGCCGCATGTCGCTCAGGATAGCGGTGAGCGTTTCGCGGGGATCCATGCCGAATTCTTCCACGTACCGATCGCTGAACGTGAGTCCGAGAATGTGATCGGCCCGTGAAAAATCCATAAGCCAGAGCGAGCCAAAGAGCAGAAGAAGCGTCAGGATGGCGATCGTTGCGATCTTTGTTTTTTTCCCGAGATGTGGGCGGAATATCATATGAACAGCAGTGCGATGCCGGCTGAGATGAGCGCAAGGCTTACCAGTTTACGAATAAGGGCGTGGCCGGTCAGGTGTTCGGCAAGAAGATGCGGGCGGCTCCGTGCGAGGAAAAGCAAAAAAATAAAGAGGAAGAAATATTGTATTCCGGCAAGGGCGTTCACGATGGCTATGGAACCGATGGTGTACGCATAACTTACCAGCACAAAGCTTGCTGCGCCGCACGCTTTGCCGGCGAGGAAGAGCGCGCCGGTTTCGGGTTTCGGCTTGCGGATATCGTCCACGATATGTTTGCGGGTCGTGTGCGATACGAGAAGAAGCATTGCGGCGAGCGATGAACCGAGCGTGCGCCAGATGAGTCCGTTCAGGAAGTCGTAGTGCACGTAGACGAATTTGGAAAGCACGTGCGAGAGGCCGTAGAGAAATGCCGCAGCTATGCCGAGGAGGATAACAGCGAGTTCGGGTTCGCGTTTCGGGCGGTGCTCTTCATGTGCAAGGATGACCGAAGCGAGCAAAATAACGCCGAAGGCGACAACCTGCTGTGCCGTAAGGGATTCATTGAGCAAGAGCGCCGCAAGGAAAAACACAGCGACCGGAGATAAGCTGCCGACGATGGGGCTCGCTTCCGAAGCGTCCGTCATGCGGAGAAGCGTATAGAACAGGAACGATGCGAGCGTGAACGCCGCTCCGGCAAGAAGCGCAATGCCGAGTAATGGCAAAGGGGGGATGCCTGGCGCGAATGGCAAGAGGAAAAGCATCAGCGCGCCGAATACGCCCACATAGAACGTGTAAACCGCAGGATGCGGAACTGTGCGCTTCAAGAGCAGTTTGTCGGTCAGAATACCGATGGCGTTCAAGCCGTATGCGGCGATGGTTAGGGCGAGCCAGGGCATATAAAAATCTAAACAGCGGCGTTCTGCCGGACGAGACGCTCAATCGTGAATACGCCGCCCTTTTCTATCTCAATGAATCCTTGCATTGCCGCTTCGGCAAGGAGCCCTTCGCGCAGCCAGTCGGTAAGCCATTCATCCGCATAGGCAGGATTTTCCTGCGGGATGCCGGCGCCGGTCTTCATGAGCCAGTCTTTGTTGAATTCTTCGTGAGAACCGAGCGGCGGGGCGATGATGATGGGAATGCCAAGTCCGGCATAGAACGACAGCTCGCTCGGCTTCGTCCAGAGGATATCTGCGGTGCGGAGGGCGACATTGAATTGCTTAAAATACATCATTGCGTCCGGTTCGCTTATCATACGGAGTTTCGCATAGAGCGACGGCGGGATGTCCGTCTGGAGCGCGCGGAGTGTTTCCGCCCGCCCGCCCGCGGCAACCACGAAATCCAGCGTTCCGCGCGTAATGAACTCTCCGAGCGCTGTCACCGCTTCGATCAATATATCCAGTTGCGCCCCCGCGCCGCCGACGGAGTAGAGAAGCGTTACGGGCCGCGCTGATATCCGAGGGAGCTTGCCGACATACTGCGTGATGAGCTCAGCATATCGTTTCCGATAGGTCAGTTCGGGATCAAGATGCAGGATGCGGTGCGCAAGATCGTGCCGCGCGATCTCGTATCGCTCCGAGCCAAGGTTCTCTTTCGGAAGGGGATAACCGGTGACCGTGATATGATCGCCGGGAACGCCGTAGCGCATGAGACGCTCCGCAACATGCCGATTCGGCGCGCAATATCGAACGCGGCTCGTGGCGGGGTCTGCCGGAGCCCACGTGCGGGAGATATCAGCGTCGCAGATGATGCACCAGATAGCTCCGGGATACCGGAAATGTTCCGCCATGTGCGCCGGCGTGAAGAACGTGGTGACCAGCGGAAGGGGGTTCTTGGTGAGTATGTCTATGAAATGCAGTCCCCAACCCTTCCGGATCATGCGGAGCGTCTGGCTGAGCTGGAGCGTCGGGCGCGTTTCGATTCGTTTCGGATAGAACGCGGATACGCGCTGGAAGAGATCAAAAATGCCGAAAATGAGCTTGCCGAGAAATGGGAGCCGTTCCAGACGCGAGACCGTTTCATAAAACGTTCTGCCCCGTTCCCATTGCGCCCGGTCGGCGGGAGGGATGTCCCGATAATCGTTCGCATACAGCACCGCGCCGCCCGCCGCGATCTCGCGGAGCGGGTAGGCGGTGCGCTGGTGGCCGTAGCCCATGGAAACGGCGACGAGCCACACCTGTTTCGAACTTGCGGCGCCCACACCACCATTTTTCTTCTGTAGCCTCACGCTAAGAAGTATACCACCCGGACAACGGTCAGAGCTCTATGCCGGTTATGATCCGAAAAAGCGTGCCGATGAGGAACGCGATGATTGCAACACCGATGCTGAATATGAGCATCTCGCCGGCCTGAGAGCGGAATCGCCGGCTGAAGAGTACCGCCGTGTAGAATGAAACACACATAATAATGGTGAATACCACACAGAACATGATAGCCAGGGCAACGAGCGTACTGCTCACGAAGAAGAATGGCGTGACAAGCAGGATGACGACCATGATATATGCAAGGCCCGTATAGACGGCTGATTTTTTCGCCTCGTGCATCCGGTCGGGGTCATGCCGCGCCTGAAGATACGCGGATGATGCCATGGAGAGCGCCGCGGAGATGCCGGTGATGGCGCCCGTCAATGCGACAAGCGCCGGTTTCTGGAGCGCGAACGAGAAACCGACGAGCGCGCCGGTCAGTTCTATGAGGCCGTCGTTCAGGCCGAGCACGATATTGGAGATGAACGCGACCCGTTCTTCCTTGATCTGGCCGATCAGCGTCTGTTCATCCGCGCGTTCCGCAGCGATGAACGTTCGCAGCCGCGCGCGGAGCGTTTCATCTTTGGTCTGCTGTAAGATGGCGCCATAGGTGGTGCTGGAATCGTCTTGGAATCGTTCCAGATATTTTGCCGCGAAAGTGAGTCCGAGAAATTTGCGCAGGAAACGATATCTCCAGAGCTCCAGACGGCTGACGGAGAATGTTTTCTGGTCGGAACGCTCCAGCCAAAATGCAAGGTGTTCGTTCTCGTGCTCGCCGAGCGTTTGGAGAATACGCCTGAATTCCGGGACGGATTCATATCGCGCGAGATATCGGAATATTTCGCCATGGCGGAACTCCTCGGATGCGTAGTGGTCAGCGGGATTCTTCATGAGCGTAATTTGCGTTTAGCGTGGTCACGATAGGTGCGGTACGCGGAAAACACGAGCTCGCCGATGCCGCCGATCAAGGCGACGATAAGACCGGTGAAGGCGATGCGGTCGGGGAGAAAAGCGAGAATGGCGACGATGGCCGCAAGCGCACGG
>JBEEJO010000049.1:0-5320 GCA_041169145.1 Candidatus Parcubacteria bacterium
GGCGACGGACGCTGTTACGCTCGCATTTGTAGCGGCGGCACTATACGAACTCTATGTTTTCGTTGTAGGCTAGGGAGCGACAAGCCCTTGTCGTTCAATGGATAGGATATCTCCCTCCGAAGGAGCAGATGCAGGTTCGATTCCTGCCAAGGGCACAAAATGACGTCTGGAAAAGCGGGATTCTTTGCTCCGTACCAATTTGACTTATGAAATGTGGGTAATACAATGAAGTGATAAATAATCATCCAACAATTATGAACATGGAGGGACGAATTGAAGACATAGATAAGGCGCATGAAATGGCTACCGCCGCTGACGGCGCACACACCGAGGCTATGATGGCTAGGTTAAAAGCTGAGAAAAACGAAGCGGTAGCTGCTCGGCGCGAGGCCCTTGCGGGTCGCATCTATGACTTGAGACAAAAGATAGAAGGAATGGGTAGCGACGAAGAAGTTTCTCAGGGTCTCGATGAGGCGATTGATAAATATAATTCGTTCCTAAAAACGCATCCAAATATTGATTATGTATTATCCGAGGAGATGCGTGATGGTAACTACTACATCCCGGATAGGGCAGATGCTCGGCAGAAAGAATTTGTCGCGTTGGCAGAAGAATTCAAGTTGCTTGATGCTGCGGCGGAAATATTCATCGATGAGGATGCAGTGCGCGTTGAAAGAAAAAAGACAGACGGCATGAGCGATGAAGAGGTTGCGAAAATGCTACAGGAGGCACGCGACGAACAGGCGGCGATTACGAAGGAATATTTCAGCATTCGAGGTCGTGATGGTGGGTACTATCCTTCCATGGGTAGTAATGAACCTTTTTCTGATGCGATTATTGACGAAAAGAGAGCGGAGCTAAGATCGCTGCGGCGCAAAACAGAAGCTTTCGGAAGAGAGCTGGAGGCGAGAAGGAGCGCAGCAAATTAGAACCAAAAATCCCGCCGAGGCGGGATTTTTGGTTCTAGAAATCGTGTCGGGGTTTCGCGCGTCTCTTGATGATGCGGAACGCTTCTTCGGCGGAATCAACGATCTCAAAAAGCTTCAGATCCGCCTTGTCCACGCCGTTGTACCGTTCGTACATGACGCTCGTCATCCACTTCTCAAATGGCTTCCAGTAGTCCTTGCCGACGAGGACGATGGGGATGTGTGTTGCGATCTTCTTCGTTTGGATGAGCGTGATGATCTCGAAAAATTCGTCGAGCGTGCCATATCCGCCGGGGAAGTAGACGTAGGCCTCGGCAGAGTAGGTGAGCATGAGTTTTCGGGTGAAAAAATAATGGAAGCCGATGGATGTGTTCACGTACGGATTCGTGCGCTGTTCGCGTGGGAGCTGAATATTGATGCCGACGGACGCGCCTTTCGCATCGTGCGCGCCGCGATTCGCCGCTTCCATGATGCCCGGCCCGCCACCCGTTACGATGGTGAAGCCGTCCTTTGAAAGCATCTTCCCAAGCCGCCGCGCTTCTTTGTACCAGTGGTTGGTTTCGGGAATGCGCGTTGAGCCGAACACCGATACCGTTTTCTTGAAATCGGCGATATATTGGAATCCGTCGATGAATTCCGCGACGATACGGAATATCCGCCAGTGCATGGAGGAGCGGAAATCTATCCGGGGGGCGATGGTGGGTAATTTTGCAGCCGGAAGATTCAGGTAGTTCGGCGATATTTCGGTCTTATCGTAATGCGCGGAGCGCGTCCTCTTGGTGGTTCGTTTTTGCATACGTCCTATTATAGCGTATTCTCTACAGAGAGGTGGAATGATGGATACAACAACAGAACTACAGGCCCTCGCGGTTGAAATGGCCGCGGACAGCACGCTGCCGCTCTCGGGCCGGGCGAATTTCGTGTTCGGGGAGGGGAACCCGCAGGCGGCGGTGATGTTCGTCGGCGAGGCGCCGGGGATGAACGAAGATGAACAACGACGGCCGTTTGTCGGTCGTGCCGGCCAATTGCTTCGCCGGATGATCCGCGAGGTGGGCTGGAAGGAAGAGGGTGTGTACATCACCAATATCGTGAAGCGCCGCCCGCCCGAGAACCGCGATCCGCTCCCGGAAGAGATAGAAGCATATAAACCCTATCTCACGCGCCAGATACGCATCATTGATCCGAAGATCATCGTTCCCCTCGGCCGATTTGCGATGAACTATTTTTTGCCGGAGGCGAAGATCACCCGCGATAATGGCAAAATATTCCGCGTAGGTGGGCGGCTCATCGTGCCGCTCTTTCATCCGGCCGCCGCGCTTCGCGCGACCGAAGTCCTGCGGGTTTTTGAAGGAACATTCCGGAAGCTACCGGATATCGTCGCGGGAAAGAGCGCGCCATCGGTTGAGTTTCCGCCCGCTCATGCCCCCGAAGCCTCAGCGGGCAGGTCTGCTCGCGCAAAGAAGCCTGACCAGCCGCGGCTGTTCTAGTGGTATAATGGGAGCAATCCTCGATACGCCGACCGCGATGCTGCACGTATAGAAACGATTCGTCATTCGTGCGCGGTCGTGTATTTCGGAAACATGCTATGGATTTCGCCCTTGTCTATATTGCGCACCGGTTCATCTATCGGGTATTCGACTTCTTCCATCATTGGTACGTGGATGGCTCCCGCTTTTTTCTCTCAAGATTCCTGAATGTGTTCGCCGGACTGGAGCAATCATTCGCCTTGCGAACGACGTTCGCGCACTTCTTTGAGCCGCTCTACAAGGATTATTCTGCCGTCGGCCGTATCCTTGGCATTCCGTTCCGAGCGGGAAGGGTCCTTCTCGGCGGCACGTTCTACGTGTTGTTCGTCGTCGGATTTGCCGTGGCATATATTGCGTGGCTTGCGATCCCTCTTGTGCTTTTTATGCTTGCTTCGCGAAACGTTGCGCCGATCGGGATCCTCCATTGGGTGACGAATGCCGGAAGTGCGGCATTTTCCGGATTCATCACCTCGTTGGACCTTCCCGCTTTTCCCGTCAAAAATATCCACCTATGACGGACACGACCGTGGACACAAGGACGTATACGTTCAGCGAGCCGCGGCTCGGGATGACCGTTCTCGGGCGCAGTATCGTCCGCATGACGAGCGGCGCCGGACACTTTCTCTTGCTCGCGGCGACCTTCACGCTGCTCTTATCGGATATCCCGAAATTCTTCTGGATCGGCGCCCTCCTGCTTCTTGCGCTCATTGATCGCGCGGCGCATTGGCATGAGGCGGATACTCCATTGGACGAGTTGCCCAAAAGCGGAACAACGAACCTCGCCGGATATCTTGAGCCATCGGCATACCGGGTGATAGAGGAGGCATTCGACCGGAGTACGATGTTGCGGAGAGACGTCATGGGGGAGATCGTCGTGCGCCTCATTCATATGCCGGAAGTCGGCGAGGCGCTTCGGCGGCTGGACGTGAATGCCGACGAATTCAAACAGAAGGCGGAAGAGATCGCCGCGCAGGACGATAGTGCAAAGACCGCGGATCGGGCCGAACGCATGCACCAAGTCGGTGAGCTTGTGGGCATTGCGCTTGATGTTGCGATGCGAGACCATGAACGATTCATTTGCGCTGGAGACCTTTTTGCGGCAACGGCATTGGTGAAAAACGAGCATGCCGTGCGTCTATTCGCCGCATTCCTTATCGATCCGGGAGATCTTGAACGGTCACTGCTCTTTGGCATCACAAAGCGGCGCACGGGTCTTGGCCACAAAAAACACTCGGTTGGTGGATGGGGCTCGGGGAGGCGCGTGGAGCATCATATTGTAAATCGTGCGTGGACCTCGCGGCCGACGCCGATGCTTGATTCGCATAGCGACGATCTAACCGACCTTGCGCGTATCGGCGTTGTCGGTTTTCTTGTCGGCCATCAGCCGGAATATGAGCGTTTGATAGACGTACTCGCGCGTCCAACGAATCCAAACGCTCTCCTTGTCGGCGAAGCCGGCATCGGAAAGGAAACCGTCATCGCGCATCTTGCATACGCCATCTCTCGCGACGAGGCGCCGAAAGAGCTTTCGGACAAGCGCCTTGTTAAGCTCAGGCTTTCAAGCCTTGTCGCCGGTGCGGATGAGGCCGAGCTCCAGTCCCGCTTGCAGCGCATCGTAGAAGAGATCGCCATGTCGGGGAATATCATTCTCTGGATACCGGACATTCATAATCTGGTACGCACGTCAGGTACCGCATATCTTTCCGCCGCAGATGCATTAATGCCCGTGATCATGAACAACGCGTTCCCGGTCATCGGCACGACGTACCCGCGCGAGTTCAAGCATGATATCGAATCGCGAACGGACTTCGTCGGCGCGTTCGATGTCATTCGCGTCGAAGAGATCGCGGAAGTCGACGCAGAAAAACTTTTGGTATATCGGGCTCTCGCGCTTGAGGGCGAATATGGCGTCACTGTAAGCTTCGGCGCGGTGAAAACGGCGGTCAAACTCGCGAAAAAGTATTTTCACGATAAATTCCTTCCATCGTCGGCGGAGGAGCTCATAAAGGAAGCATTGGTGGCGGCGGAGCGCCGGGGTGACAAGTTCCTCGGGCCCGATCAGGTAGTGCGCGTGGCCGAGCAGAAGGTGAACGTGCCCATTCACGAGGTGAAGGGCGGTGAAGCGCAGCAGCTCCTTCACCTGGAAGACACGCTTCACCAGAGCGTTATTGGGCAGGACGAGGCCGTGAAGGCGATCGCCAATGCCGTGCGCGAATATCGGAGCGGTCTTGCGCGGCCTGGCGGGCCTATCGCAAGCTTCCTCTTTGTCGGCCCGACGGGTGTCGGGAAGACCCAACTTGCCAAGTCGCTCGCGAAGACGCAATTCGGCTCGGAAAGCGCGATGATCCGTTTTGACATGACGGAGTACCAGGACAAGCAGAGCTTCTACCGGTTCATCGGCTCGCCTGACGGTTCGATCTCCGGCGCACTTACAGACGCCGTCATCCACAAACCGTACAGCCTTGTGCTTCTCGACGAATTTGAAAAAGCGTTCCCGGATATCCTGAACCTTTTCCTGCAAGTGTTGGATGACGGACGATTGACCGACAATCTCGGACGCACGGTGGACTTTACGAACACCATCGTTATCGCCACATCAAATGCAAAGTCAGACCTTATGAACGAAGCGTTGCGGAAGGGGCAATCCATGAGCGAGATCGCGGACTATGTGAAAACAAAACTTACCGACGTATACAAGCCGGAGCTGTTGAACCGGTTCTCCAAGATCATTGTGTTCCGCAATCTGAAATTGGATGAATTGGAGGCGGTCGTTCGGCTGAACTTGCAATCGCTCGTTGCAACCGTTGCCGAGCAGGGGATAGATCTGGAATTCTCGCCGGAAGCAGTGACGCTCCTCGCAAAGCTCGG
>JBEEJO010000050.1:0-5301 GCA_041169145.1 Candidatus Parcubacteria bacterium
CATCGTCGGCGGCTCCAGCTACCCGACGGAAAAGATCGGCGAGAATGCGGTGAACTTCCGAGAGCTCGGACTGGGTTACGCGAACCTCGGCACCCTTCTCATGACCAAAGGCATGCCGTATGACTCCGAAAAAGCGCGTGCATGGGCAGGAGCCATCTCCTCGCTCCTCTCCGGCGAAGCATACCGGTATTCCGCCGTCATCGCGGGCAGAGTCGGGACATTCGCCGGCTATGCGGCGAACCGCGAGCCGATGCTGCGTGTGATCGGCAAACACCGCGACGCCTCTCGGCAGGTGCGCACGGACATCGTTGACGATGCGTCGCTCGGACGCGCATCGCAGGAGATCTGGGACGACGCGCTTCGCATCGGCGAAAAGCACGGCTATCGCAACTCGCAGGTCACGGTCATCGCACCGACCGGAACCATCGGCCTCATGATGGACTGCGACACGACCGGCGTTGAACCCGACTTCTCGCTCGTCAAGATGAAGCAATTGGTCGGCGGCGGCTGGATGAAGATCGTGAACGGCGGTATCCCCCGCGCACTCCGCGCGCTAGGCTACAGCGAAAACGAGACCGCCGACATGGTGAAATGGATCGGCGAGAACGGAACGATAGAGGGCGCGCCGCACATGAAGGACGAGCACCTCGCGGTATTCGACTGCGCAGTGAAACCCGCAAAAGGTGAACGCTCCATCTCATGGCGCGGCCATGTGAAGATGGTCGGCGCGGTACAGCCGTTCATCTCCGGTGCCATTTCGAAAACATTCAACATGCCGAACGAGGTGACGAAGGAAGAAATATCGGAATCGTACGTCATGGCATGGAAACTCGGCATTAAGGCATTTGCCGTCTATCGGGACGGTTCCAAGGCAACACAGCCGCTCAATACAAGCGATACGAAGAAAAGCACTACGGCCACAGCGGCGCCCACAGCGAACGCGGAACCTGCGGCGGTCACGCGACGGCGCCTCCCCACGACCCGCATCTCCGAAACACATAAGTTCTCCATCGGCGGCCATGGCGGATTTTTGACCTACAGCACGTATGACGACGGCACGATCGCCGAGATATTCATCCGCGTCGCAAAGCAAGGCAGCACGCTTGCGGGACTGCTCGACTCGTTCGCTATCGCCGTTTCCCTGGCGCTCCAATACGGCGTACCGCTCAAGGCATTGGCCCGCAAATTCATCCACAGCAGGTTCGAACCGGCCGGCTTCACGAAGAATCCCGACATCCAGGTCGCGACGAGCATCGTGGACTATATCTTCCGGTATCTCGCGCTCCGCTTCCTTCCCGCTGAAGATCTGGACGAGTTCGGAATGAACAGCCATACCAACGAGCCGGCAGCGCACGAGCTTCCGGAACTCCGCGAACCGTCCGCGAAGATCGTGAACGGTTTCACCGCCGCCGGAACGGTCTGCAAGAACTGCGGCGGCATGATGTTCCGCACCGGGACCTGTCTCACTTGTCTTTCGTGCGGCACATCGTCCGGAGGTTGTTCATAGCTTCGCGTCGCGACAGTAAAAAGAGAAAAAGCCGGCATTCGCTTGCCGGCTTTTTCATGCTACTATAGGCCGAACATGGCCATCCGGTCGAAGAATCATCGTATCGCCCGCACGATCCTCGCCTTCCGGTTGGGACTTTTTTTGGCGGTCAGACAAGTACGGCGCGCAAATCCCTGGACAACAGCTCTGGTTATTTCCATCATGACGCTCACGTTTCTGAATCTCGTCGTTGTTTCCGGGATACTCATCGGCCTCATCTCCGGCTCGTTCATCCAATTCCGCGATAGCTACTCGGGCGATGTCCTTATCACGCCGACATCCGGGCGGGATTATATCGAGAACTCTCCCGCACTCGTCGCATTCCTCAAAGGTTACCCCGAGGTTAAGGCCATCGCCCCACGGCACGGCGCAATGGTGCAGATCCTGGGAACATTGAACGATCTCCCTGAACAGAACGAGCGACCGAACCGCAGCGCGATACGGTTGAGCGGTATCGATATCGCGCAGGAAGAGGAGATCACGCGCTTCTCGCGGTTCGTGCAATACGGGGAGATGCTGAAGCAGGACGAAGAAGGATATGTCCTGATCGGCGCAAATATGCTGAAACAATACTCATCCTTCGCCGATGCGGACATTCCCGGATTGGACCTTTTGAAGGATGTCGGGGTCGGAAGCCGTATCCGCATCATCCTTGCACGGAAAGATGGCGACCCCATCGTGAAAGAAGTAACGGTGAAAGGTATCGTGAAAAGCAAAGTGGACCAGATATCCACGCGGATGTTCATGGTGGACCGGGAACTTGCCCGTCTCCTGCCCGCGAATAAGGAACAGCTCCAGGAGATCGCCGTAAAGACCGACCCCGCGTACGCGCCCGAACTCGTTGCCCAGCTCAAACGGTTCATGGGCTCGAACGAAGCGCGCATCCAGACGTCTGCCGAAGCCATTCCTTCTTTTCTGCGGGATATTGAGACCACGATGGGCATGCTTGGGAACGCCATTTCATCCATCGCGCTCGTCGTCGCCTCCATCACCATCTTCATTGTCATATTCATCAACGCCATCACGCGCCGCAAGTTCATCGGCATCCTCAAAGGCATCGGCGTGGACTCGCTGGCGATAGAGATCGCCTATGTCATGCAGGCGCTCTTCTACGCGCTCGTGGGAAGCGCGCTCGGCGCGCTCATCGTCTATGGCCTGCTCGAGCCGTATCTTGCAAAGAACCCGATAGACTTTCCGTTCAGCGACGGCATCCTTGTCGTGCCATGGGACGGCACGGCAATCCGCACCGGCGTCCTCCTTATCGCCACGTTCCTTGCGGGATACATCCCCTCCCGCCTCATTACGCGCCAGAACAC
Source organism: Candidatus Parcubacteria bacterium (assembly GCA_041169145.1). Classification (GTDB taxonomy): domain Bacteria; phylum Patescibacteriota; class Minisyncoccia; order UBA6257; family 2-01-FULL-56-20; genus DATJQA01. The sequence goes on from JBEEJO010000050.1 coordinate 2,863, forward strand.
GCTGGATGCTATTTTGAACCGCTAAAGCTCACCACTATGATCCGCGCAGACAACATCGTAAAAATTTTCAAGAGTGGAGACAAAGAGCTCCGCGCCCTGAAAGGCGTGAGTTTTACCATCGGCTCGGGCGAATTCGTTTCGATCATCGGCCGTTCCGGTTCAGGGAAAAGCACTTTGCTCTACCAGCTTGGCCTCCTGGACCATCCGACGAGCGGCAAAGTATTCTTGGACAACACCGAAGTCACGGCGCTCGGGAAAGCGGAGCGCACGGCGATACGCCTGAACGATCTGGGGTATGTGTTTCAGGACTATGCCCTCGTTCCCGACCTCACGGCGTTCGAAAACGTGCTTGTGCCGCTTCTTATGCAAGGACTCACGAACGGCGACGCGAAACGAAAAGCCGTGCAAGCTCTCGAACGCGTCGGTCTCGGCGAACGGCTCGGGAATGTGCCGAGCAAACTCTCGGGCGGCGAACAGCAGCGCGTCTCCATCGCTCGCGCCATTGCGCACGATCCGAAGATCCTCTTCGCGGACGAACCGACGGCGAACCTGGACAACGATACGTCGCTCACCATCCTCAAGATATTCGAAGAACTCCACCGGAGCGGCCAGACCATCATTATGGTCACGCATGAGCCCGAATATGCCAAGATGTCCGACCGCACCCTATCGCTCTTTGACGGCGAAGTGGTGAAGGACGAAAAACATGCGCACAAAGCGGTAGAACAGCACGCCAGCGGATAAGAGTTGAAACACGAGAAAACGGCTGGTATACTCACCCCGTATTCCGATACGCGGGATACACGCGACATCGCATTCCGGCGTAGCTCAATGGTAGAGCGGCTCCCTGTTAAGGAGATGGTTCCAGGTTCGAGTCCTGGCGCCGGAGCAAAGTTTAATAAACCTAGTTAATGCACAAGAAACTGACAGCTCCTTCTTTCGTTTTCAACATACTCCTCGGTGCTTTTATGTTTGTGTTTGGTGAGGCCGACGACAGCCCTGGAGCACAACTACTTGGACTCATAGCGGTTGTTATTGGCGTGGTTGGCTTAATTACTTTATTGAGAAGCAAGCATACATCAAATTCTTCTTCTGAAATTGGCTAGCACCAACTCAAAAGGTTGGAATGCGGTTGTATGGATTATTAATAAAATAGGTTCCAAGGAGGGGGCCGGGGAACCGCGTTCGGTTCCCCGTGAAGGAGTGAGCGAAGCGGGCGCGTGAGATATCCTGGCGCCGGAGCAAACTCCCATTCATCAACCCGCACAGCCGTGGTAGTATTTTTCTATGAAACACATCGGGCTGTTGGGCTTCGTGCTCACAATAATATTCGGTGCGTATATGTTCGTCTATGGTGAATATGATGATAGTCCCGGAGGGCAGCTGATGGGACTCTTGGCAGTTGTTATCGGTATTGTCGGTGTGATAAAGAGAAAAAGAAAGCTTCCGAGCCAAAGGTATTAGATATGAATATTTCAAGGAAAAAATTCGTTCTCCTCTTCCTCGTTTCCGCGTTCGTTTTTATGTTCATCTCGAACGCGCTTTTTGGAACAGACGCCCGGGTCTTTCCTCAGCCGCCCGAGTCTTGGCTGGGAACGGACCCACAAACAGGCTGGAAGAGTGCCGGGTATAAAATTCTATTGCCTATCAAAATGATGTTGATAGGGCCCATGCTTACCACTGGCAACTTCTTGCGAGAAGATCCGCCACCTCCGTTTGTTGCCGCCGTGTTTATTCTCTATTGGTCTGTCCTCGCTTTGGCTATTCATTATCTTCTCGGTAAAAGAAAACGCTCTTAACGAGCCCTTGCGAAGCCGGGAGCACCGCCTGCCTGGTGCTATCGCTGGCGCATTCGCAAAATGAGAAACGCGGTATACTATACTCTGTGGGCCATATGAAATTCTTCTCGCTCAAAGAGCTCATTCCCCTCCTCCTTATCGCCGCGGCAGCAGCGACCGGCATTGCGGTATACAACCAGCTGCCAAGCCTTGTTCCAACGCACTGGGGAATCTCCGGCGAAGTGAATGGCTGGAGCGACCGGTCGTCGTTCGTCTGGTGGTTCCCGGCCCTCATGTTTTTCCTGTATCTCGTACTGACGTTCATCCCGTACATCGACCCGCGCCGCGACAACATCATGGCTGCCGCGCGCGAATACTTCATTCTCCGCACGGCGTTCGTCGTATTCCTTTGCGTTCTGTATGTTTCGATCCTCGGCAGCGCGCTCGGCCTTGCGGTGAACATCAAGACCGTCATTATGCTTTGCACCGCCGCGCTGTTCTTTGTCATCGGCTCGCTCCTGCCCGCATTCAAGCGGAATTACACCATCGGCATCCGCCTGCCCTGGACGCTGGAATCCGACGAGGTATGGGATGCCGTGCATCGCATAGGCAAAGTCGTTTTCCGTGCGCTTGCGGCCATCGTCGCCATTCTCGCTTTTCT
>JBEEJO010000051.1:0-5256 GCA_041169145.1 Candidatus Parcubacteria bacterium
GTAGATAGGATTCACGTACTTCCCTTCGCCGGAATCCGTATGGTCCATTGGAAAAAGTATACCACATTTGGTAGACTGGGGCCGGGAAATTCTCGCACCCATAGCTCAGCTGGTAGAGCAGCTCCCTCTTAAGGAGACGGTCCAAGGTTCGATCCCTTGTGGGTGCACACTTCGACTCGCCACGCTCGCTCAGTGTAAATACCGGCGAGCGAGGTGAAGTGCCCTGAGTTTATCGAAGGGCTACTTTAGATATTGAATGGGAGCGAGTTGCTGCTCGCCCGTACCGAACGGTACATTCGGGCGGGCATAGCGACGAGCGACGTGAGATTCCCTTGTGGGTGCGCCACAACACAAAAACATCGGGTGGGAAATGCCTATCCGCCATCGTGGCGCGACGGCCGGGAATTTTGTATACTATCGCCGGATGCTGACTCTTCGCACGCGTTTGGACACCATCCACGGCATCGGGCCGCGCTTTCTCGCGCGGCTGAACGCGCTCCATATTGAAACGGTCCAGGACCTCCTGTGGCACTTCCCGTTCCGCTACGAGGATTTTTCTCAGATCTATCGCGTGAGCGACCTTGAACCCGGCCAGCAAGCCACGATCAGGGGCACCGTGCAGGAGATAGACGTGCGCCGCACCTGGCAGAAGCATATCGTCATTATTGAAGCGACCATCGCGGATGAGACGGGAACCATCCGCGCCGTTTGGTTCAATCAGCCGTATATCAAGAACATCCTCCGCCCCGGCAAACTCGCGAATTTTTCCGGAAAGGTTTCCGTATCGGATTCCGAACACGACCTCTATCTTTCGCATCCGACCTACGAGCTCGTCGGCGCGCACGATACGCGCCACACCGGCCGGCTCGTTCCCATCTATCCCGAAACGCGGGGGCTCACCTCCAAAGGCATCCGCTTTCTCACCCAGCCCATCCTGGAGAACTTGCCGGAGATTCCCGACTGGCTGCCGGCGGACGTGCTCGCCGCCGAACACTTGCCCGATATCACGACGGCGCTCCGCACCGTCCACTTCCCCGCCGCGATAGACGACGCCATCATCGCGAAGAAACGATTCGCTTTTGAGGATCTCTTCCTGCTCCAGCTCGTGAATTTCGAACAGAAAGCGCGGCTCGCCGCCGAACGCGCGCCGGAGATACCGACGGATATCGCGCTCGTGAAGCGCATGCTCGCCCAACTTCCCTTCACGCTCACCCATTCCCAAAAACAAGCGCTCTGGGAGGTCATCCAAAATATCGGCAAGCCGCGCCCGATGAACCGCCTTCTCCAAGGCGATGTGGGGAGCGGCAAGACCGTCGTTGCCGCGCTTGCGGCCATTCTCGCCGCCCGCGCAGGTTATCAGACGACCATCATGGCGCCGACGGAAGTCCTTGCCCATCAGCACTTCGCGACATTCAAGAACCTCCTCGCGCGCGTCACCGCCGGCGGCACGCCGACGCTCGCTCTGATCGCCGCGGGCGATACGCTGTTGCTTACGCCCGATGGCGAGACGCCGCACGCCACGAAGCCAGCGCTCATGAAAAGCGTGAAGAGCGGCGCCGTCGATATCGTCATCGGCACGCATGCGCTCATCCAGAAATCCGTCGCGTTCAAGGACCTTGGCCTTGTCGTCATCGACGAACAGCACCGCTTCGGGGTCGACCAGCGCGCCGCACTTCTCAAAAAGAACGGCGGCGAGCTTATTCCTCATTTCCTTTCCATGTCCGCGACGCCCATTCCCCGCACGCTCATGCTCACCGTTTTCGGCGATCTGGATCTTTCCACCATCACCGAACTGCCCGCCGGGCGGAAACCGATCGTCACCAAACTTGTGCCACCGGACGAGCGCGCGAAGACCTACGCCTTTATCCGCGGCGAGATACGAAAAGGACGCCAGGCGTTCGTCATCTGTCCGCGCATCGAGAAAGCGGCGGATGCCGATGCGGCGAAGCCGCGCCAGCAGGACTTCCTGAAGCTGGATATGAAATCCGTGAAAGAGGAATACGAAAAACTTTCCCAGACGGTATTTCCCGACCTTCGCGTCGCGATGCTCCACGGACAGATGAAAGCGAAAGAAAAAGAAGCGATCATGAAGGATTTCCGCGACGGACGATCGGATGTTCTCGTGAGCACCTCCGTTATCGAGGTCGGCGTGGATGTGCCGAACGCGACCATCATGATGATCGAGGGCTCGGAACGATTCGGCCTTGCCCAACTCTACCAGTTCCGCGGGCGCGTCGGCCGCGGCGAGCATCAATCCTATTGCATGCTCTTCACGGACAGCGTGACGGCCGCATCGCGCGACCGGCTGAAGGCCATCCTGGAAGCGAAGAATGGATTCGAACTCGCCGAACACGATTTGAAGCTCCGCGGCCCCGGCGAGTTCTTGGGCGAAAAGCAAACGGGCCTGCCGGACGTCGCGATGGCCGGACTGCAGAATCCCGAGCTCATCCGCGCAAGCCGCGCCGCGGCGGAACGGCTTCTGACGAACGATCCTGCGCTTGCGCGCGCATCGCTCCTTCGCACCCGGCTTACGGAGTTCAAGAAAGCATTACACGTGGAATAGCGTGTTTCCTCCTTAGCGAATTCGAGCTTCTTCGATGGGTGTCTTTGTATGCTCGTGAAGTCGGCTGCTGTTTTACCATGATTCGGCCGTAGAGATAGTTCATACTAAACGACGCGCTGGGGGAAGCTCTTTTCGCCTTTTTTCTCATCGGCAGCGATCGGCAACCGAACGTGGAACGTCGTGCCCTTATTCTCCTCGGATTCAAACCATATCTTGCCGTTCAGAAGCGTTGTTGCTTTTGCGGCGATATACAGTCCCAGGCCGGTGCCGTCGGACTTGTAGAGTTTCGCGTTGGACGCGCGGGCGAACTTTTCGAATATCTTGTTGTGTTCCGCCTTGGGTATGCCGATGCCCGTATCCGAAACGTTCGCCGCGAACGACGATCCGTCCCGGCCTATGGAAATTTCGACGGTGCCGTCTTCGGGAGTATACGAGATAGCGTTGTCAACGAGCGATTGGATGATGTTCTTGAAGGCGCTGTGGTCCGTCTTCATATTGAGCGAATCGGGGTGGTCTTTAAAAACAAGCCTGATCTTCTTTTCATCGCACATCGGACCGTATTCCTTCACGAGGTCCGTTACGAACGAGATGGCCTCCAGGTCCTGCGGTTTGATCTCGACTCCGCCCGAATCGACGCGCGATGCGTCCAAGAGGTTTTCCATAAGATTTGAAAGGCGGGTGGCGCTCGCATGGATATCGTTCATGTATTCCTTTCCCTTATCGCTCAATGGCTCGGTTTTGATGAATCTTTCCACCACCCAACGAATGCCGGTCAGCGGGGTTCGGAGCTGATGAGAGGCGAGCGAGATAAAGTCCTTCCGTTCTTGTTCGAGATTCATTTCGCGCGTGATGTCGAAATTCACGCCGAACATTTTTATGGGTACTCCCGTCACATACCGTTCAACGTAGCCGAATGCGCGAAGGTAGCGGGTTTCTCCGTTGGGCCATACGATTCGGAATATTGTGTTGAATTCCTTCTCTCCGCTTACCGCGAGTTTAATATCCTGTTCGGCGGCCTCCCTGTCGTCCGGATGTACCGCCTCGCGCCATGCATCGTAGGTCATGGTCATCCTATCCTGCGCCTTTATACCGTACAGCGCGTACATTTGGTCGTCCCACGAGAGCGCGTTGCTTGCTATGTCCCACTCCCATACCCCGATCTCTGCCGACCGCGTGGCGAGCTGAAACTTTTTCGTAAGCGCCTCCAGCGCCTCCTGGATCGCCTTGCGTTCCGAGATATCGGTGTGCGTTCCCGTTGCACGGAGGGCTTTGCCGGCGCCGTCCCGTTCGATGACTCTGCCCCGGTCGAGGATCCATTTGAAGCTGCCGTCCTTGCACAGCATCCTGTGCTCGGATTCATAAAAATCGGTTCTTCCTTCAAGATGCGCCGCGAGGATATCCTGGACGCGCTTCAGGTCATCCGGATGAACGCGTTTCTCCCATTCGGTTACGTTGCCCTGTATCTCGTCGTCCCCGAATCCAAGCATTTCTTTCCACCGGGGAGAAAAATAGACCTGGTCGGTCACAATGTTCCAATCCCACAGACCGTCGCGATTCCCTTCCAGAGCGAGCTTCAGGCGCTGTTCGCTCTCTTGTACTTTGGCCTCTTGCATCTTGAGCAATGTGATATCCTCTTCGGTTCCGATAAAACCTATCAGCTCTCCCTGCGCGCCCAGAATGGGAGCGATGTGCGCGATGGCATAATACAATTCACCGTTTTTCCGCCGATTGATGATCGGGCCCGAAAATGGTTCTTTGGAGATCTTCTTATTCCAAAACTCGGCATAGAACTCCCGACTCATCATTCCGCCCCACAGTCGCGGAGTGTTGCCGACGATCTCTTCGTGCGAATAACCGGTTATCCTCTCCGCGGCCTTGTTCGCATACAGAACCACCCCGTTCGAATTCGTTATGATCGTATGGTTCGTTGAGTTTTGCAGCGCTTGAGAGAATATGTTGCCGTCTTCCAGGTTCTTCCTGATGCTCGCGAGATTGATATCCGTTGCGCGGGACGGATAGAAATTCTCGAACTCCATATTCACCCGGGAAATGCCTCCCCGTTCGAGCTCCCCGTACACCAGGTCCACCATGCTCTGCGGACCCGTTATCCACCACCGCACATCCTCCCCGAGGCCGGCCCGTACGGAACCGACATCATTAAAAACAAATCGCTGATACGATATCCGATAATCGAACCAGTTCGAGGTCTTTTTCAGGTCCTCAAGCTCTTTCGCGAACGGGGTCCCCTCTTCATCATTATTGAGATAAAGCAAGAAGCACTTCAGCGGGAACGATCTCTCGTGGATCGTATAGAGCATCGGCAAAAATGCCGCGATGCCGACCCCTCCGGCGATCATGATGATATTCTTATTCGATGTTTCGTCAATAATGAAACTGTGCCCGAATGGGCCGTGAATCGTTACCGTATCATTGACTTCAAGAGCGAATAGGCTTTGTTTGTATCCGCTCTCGCCGATCCTCGCAACGATCTCTATCGTATTATCGTTATTGATGGTGTTCAGAATAGAGAAAGCCCTGCGGTTTCCCTTCGAGTCGTCGATCTTCATCGTGGGGATCTCCACCCAGACGTATTGCCAAGGCAAAAACGCAAAGGGCTCACCGAACGCGAAGGTGATCTTTTTTACTCCCCGAGCTACGGCCTCGACGCGGGAAACCTTTCCCTGGAATATGCG
>JBEEJO010000052.1:0-5179 GCA_041169145.1 Candidatus Parcubacteria bacterium
CTTACCGAGGAGCTCGCGGCTCAAAAAGGGAAGACGGTGGATCGGGTTGATTTTGATAGACGCATGGAAGAACACCGTGCGCTCTCTCGTGCCGGGCAGGAAAAGAAGTTTGGCGGGCATGGGCTTTTGCTCGATACCGGCGAATTGAAAGCAAAAGACGAAGCGGAGTTGAAGAAAGTAACGCGGCTCCACACCGCGACGCACATGCTCCAGCAAGCGCTTCGCGAAGTGCTCGGACCGGAAGTGAAACAAGCGGGCTCGGACATCACGATAGAGCGGACACGTTTTGATTTTGAATTCCCGCGCAAACTCACGCCGGAAGAAATACGGGCGGTCGAGGAAAAGGTGAACGAAAAGATCCGCGAGGACTTGCCGATGCAGAAGGTAGTTTTGCCGAAAGCGGAAGCGGAAAAGACCGGAGCCCTCTACTTCTTTAAAGAAAAATACCCCGACCCGGTGAATGTGTATTTCATTGGCAGGGATTTGTCGTCAGCATGGAGCAAAGAATTCTGCGGTGGGCCGCATGTAACGCACACGGGCGAGATAGGGAAGTTCCGCATTACGAAAGAGGAGGCGGTGTCGGCAGGTGTACGGCGCATCAGGGGAGTTGTGGAACCGTAGACATTTTCCTTATCCTAGGCGGGGTTTTGATTTCCAGAGCAATAGATTGACAGGACCGCGAAAAAGGATATGGTAAGGCCAGCAGATTGACTGCTTGAGTTGCTGTTTTTTGCCCCGCTTGAACGCGGAGAAAGGAGGGCGAAATGCCCCAGATGTTACGTGCATTCGTCGTGGCAGGTTTCACCCTCGCGCTTGCGGGGTGCGGTGGAAATTCCGCGACCAATCCAACGCCGATACCGACGCCGAGCCCGACGCCCGCGCCGGACGGATTCACCATGCTGTTCGTTGGGGACATCGGCCAGTGCGGCAGTCCGGGACCCGAGATAACGGCCAGGATCGCCGATTGGCTCCTCGATCACTCCGGGCCGGTCATCGTGCGCTTCCACACCGGAGGAGACAACGAACAGAGCGATGGAAGCGAAGGAGCCTACCGGGCATGCTTCATGCCGGCGTGGGATCAGTTCAAGTCCTTCTTGTATCCCGCGGTCGGGAACCACGACTATTGGGGACAGCCGAATCCGTTCTACTACACGTACTTCGGTGCGCGCGCCATTTGGAACGGCAAGGACGGGTATTACAGCTACGCCGAAGGGTCGTGGCTCGTGCTCGTTCTGAATTCCGAGCTGCTCTTCAGGCAGAGCGACGCCGAACGACAGGTCGGACAGATGGCGTTCATGCATGCACAGCTCGCCGCCAATCCGGAGAAGTCCGTTATCGCTATCTGGCACCGGCCTCGCTGGGGTCATGGCGAGAATGGAGACGCGCGCGAGGTCCAGACGTTCCGCGACGAGCTCAAAGACCGAACGGGAGTCATTCTGAACGGACACGAGCACCACTACGAGCGGTTCTCCAAACTGGATGTTCAGGGCGACCGGGACGATGCAAACGGCATCCGGTCGTTTACCGTCGGCACCGGCGGCGGATTCCTCTATGGATTCCGGAACGTCCGTTGCAGCAAGAGCGAGTTCCGCCACGTCGATAAGAACGGCAGAGTGACCGACTTCGGCGTGCTCCGCCTTCGCTTCCGGAATAACGGCACGTACTCCTGGGAGTACTTCATTTGGCCGGATGGAGCCCCCGAACCGATCGTCGTGGACAGCGACCTCAAGATAGGAACACAATCCTGTCCGTGAAGCTCCCGCTTCACGGGAAAAAGACCCGCACCAGCGCCGTTTCGGCCGGTGCGGGATTCGTTTTTTGAGCGTGGTAGAATAGAGCCAGAGATGAATCTCCGTTTTTGGCAAAAACGCGAAAAATTCCTGCTCGTTGAGGTCTGGCCCGAACGGACAACGGCGCTTTTCTTGAGCATGGATCGCGAGAACCGCCTGCGTGTTGATCGCGAGAAGGAGCATATCGGCCCGAAGGAAATGCAAGCGTTCCTCAAGGTCCACCGCGCGAAATCAAATATTATCATCGCGGCCGATCCGTCGCTTGTCGTCACCTCATTTTTGCCGCTCCATATCGAACGAGTCGCAAAAGACACGCCCCTTTCGCCGACGGAGCTGGAGAATCTCCTCGCAAAAGGCATCGCCCAAGTGTTCAATCAGTGCCGCGCGGATGCGGCACAGGAGCTCGGCGTTGACGACCTGGATACCATTCTCGTGAACAGCCAGGTGGTGCATTTCAAGATCGACGGGCATCAGGTGCTGAACCCCATCGGGTTCAATGCGAGAAGCGTTCAGGCGGTCGCGGAACTGACGCTCACGACCCGCGCGGTGTTCGAGCGGCTTCATACGCTCCTCGCCTCGCATCGGACGTTCTTTTTCACGGAACCGGGCCGTGCGGGGCTCCTGAGCATCGCGAAGGTTCACGAGCTTCCGGTACAGCTCGTGACACTTGGCGCGAAACAATCATCGTATTTCATCATGCAGAAGGCCGCGGTGGGGTATCACATCACCCGGTCACGGCTGTTCTGGCACTCCATTAGATTCCGCGAGACCATCGCCGATGCATTCGGCGTAACGCATCAGATCGCCCAGGACCTGTATGCGCTGTATTGCACGGGAGGACTTTCGGCGTCGGCAATGCGATATTTCGAGAAACTCATAAAACCCGGCGTACAGGCGCTTGTCGCCGAACTGAAACTTGCCCATCTCAAAGGCGAGGTGTCCTGTTCCGTTGATATCCCGCTTCCGGTCGATCTGCCGTATCGGAGCGGGGGCATGACGCTTAATGAACCGCCGCTCGCGGAAGTCCTTCAGGCGCTCGGTATTTCATTCACGCCGGATGAGTGGGGGAGGACGACCGCGGAACGGTTCACCCGCATAGCGCCGTTCTTGGAGTTCTACTTCAAGAAGAACAGTTCAGAGATCAACGAGTGGCTGAAACGCCACATGAACTGGCTGGGGGCATCGGCATGAGGGTGCGTGGTTGTGCGCACGGCGATATGAAGGCGGCGAGAAATAAGGTATACTAGAGAACGTTCAAATGAAAAAACTGTTCGTAGATCGGGAAGAAAGTATTGCGCCGCTTGTGGAGCGCATTATCTCCGACGATGACAATGATTTGGTGCTGGTCATACCGAAGAACAGCGAGCTCGGCGAGTCCGTCAGTAATTTTCGCATCCTGAAACGCGAGGCCGATGCGGCAGGAAAAAATGTGCTTGTGGAAACGGTGGATAACGCCGTGCTCGCCCTTGCCGGCAAAGCGAATATTGAGGGATACCACCCGCTGTTCCGCGAGGGGCACTCGCGTTCGCTTTCGGACATCCGACCCCATGGCGAGCCCAGCGATGAACCGCCGGTCGCGCACCCCGCGCGGCGTTCTGTTGACGTGCGCATTACGAAGGGCGGCAAAACAAAGACAAAGATAATCGCGGAAGAGTCGATCATAGACGGCGGTCCGAGCGATGAAGAACTTGCGGAGATCGCGGAGCATGACCGGCTGATTGCCGCGGCCGATACGGCGGAAACCGAAACGGAGAAGCGGGGAACCCGCCGCTTTCCGCGCATCCGCATTCCACGCATGCGATTCGGGCGAAAGAGCACGATCGCTATCGGCGCAACGCTTCTCGTGCTCCTTGTCGGCGGATTCGTCGTCGGCCGGTTCATGAGCCGCGCCGATGTGGTCCTCGCATTCAAAACGAGCGATGGAAGCCAGACCGTTTCGGTCACGGCGAGCAAAGCCGTGGCAAAGATCCAAGCGAATGGGATGCTCACGTTGCCCGGAGAGCTCTTGAGCCAAACGCGCAACACGACGCAGTTCTTTCCCGCGACGGGGAAGGCGGTAGTGTCGCAGAAGGCAACGGCACGGATGGGTATCTATAACGCCTACAGTTCCGAAAAACAAACGCTTGTCGCGACAACGCGCTTTGAAACACCCGACGGCAAGATCTTCCGGCTGGATTCCGGCGTGACCATTCCCGGCGCCAAGATACAAGACGGAAAGATCATCCCGTCGTCTATCGAGGTTGCGGTGACCGCGGATAAACCGGGCGAAGCATACAACGTCGGACCGATACCGAAACTCACCATCCCCGGGCTCAAGGGTTCTCCGAAGTTCGCGGGTTTTTACGGAGAGTTCAAGGATAAGGCGACCGGCGGCGCGGTCGGGGAACGACCGGTCCCAACGGATGCGGATATCGCAACAGCTCGCGCAAAAGTCACCGAGACGCTTTCATTAACCCTCAAGTCCAATCTGCTGGCGAACCGGCCGGACGATATGAAGGTTCTGGATGGCGCGTCGTCGTTTACGCTTCCGCGTTTTACCGTGAACAAGACCATTAACGACGAGGGGCAGTTCAATGTTTTTGCCGAAGGACAGTTTCGCGCCATAGCGTTCCGTGAGGGTGATCTGAAGCAAGCCCTGCTTTCGCGCGCGGCGAATGGACGTACCGACCTTGCGTTCCGTTCGCTGGAATTCACTTTCCGCGATGTCCAGGCCGATCTCGGGAAGGGAGAAGTATCCTTTACGGTAGAGGCGAAGGGGACTATCGCGCCGCGGTTCGATGAGGCGGAGTTCCGGAATTCGCTGGCGGGCCGCAGCCTGAAGGACGCGCGGGCGCTCATTCTCTCGCTTCCCGATTTGCGGGAAGCACAGATAGATCTATGGCCGTTTTGGATCGGAACCGTATCCTCAAATCCAGGCCATATCAAGGTTACCGCGAACTGATTGACAATAAGGGGCGATTTCGCGTATACTGCTCAACGCTGGCGCGGCCCCCACGAGAACTGCCTCGGGGTCGATTTCAGGCATTATTCCAAACCAGAACCATCCACAAGCGACCGGCATGGGAGGAATTTACCAAGAGGATCTGCGGGTATGACGAACAGTCACGAGACCGCAGCTCCACGAAAAGAAGGCGTTGTTGCTGAAGCATTGCCGGCGATGTCGTTTCGCGTTCATATGCAGGACGGCACCAAGGTGCTGGCTCATCTGGCAGGAAAGATGCGCCTGAACCACATCAGAGTTCTTCCCGGCGATCGCGTGCTCATGGAAATGAGCCCCGATGGCCAGCGGGGAAGGATCGTCAGAAGGCTATAAGAGCAGTGAGGAATAATGAGGATCGAGCGTCTCGTGTGCGGCTCATCGCGAATGACGAGATCCGAGCTACTACCCC
>JBEEJO010000053.1:0-5179 GCA_041169145.1 Candidatus Parcubacteria bacterium
GTCGGGAAAGCGCTTTTGTATTTCTTCAAGCGCATGAAATCCGAGATCGGCAGTCAAAAAGACGATGGACGGATCGCGTTCCATTTCAAGGAGCACTTGGGCGACAAAGTCTCGTCTCATGGCTTCATTGTGGCGACGTCGCTCGCGTCCGGCACATAGTAATGCGCCCCGAGCGTGTCCTCTATCGCGCGCACCCCTTTGCCAGCGACCGTTTTCGCGATGACGACGGTCGGTTTTTTTGCGCGTGATGCAGTGCGAAATACCCGCTCAAGAGCGCGAACGTCATGTCCGTCGACGCGAAGCACCTCCCAGCCGAAGGCTTTCCACTGTGCTCCGAGGTTGAAGGGATTGGTCTTTTTGGTCGCACCGAATCCTTGAAACTGGTTGTCGTCGACAATCGCAACGATGTTCGGTAAGCGAAGTGCCCCTGCAGAAAGTACTGCCTCCCAGATGGAGCCCTCGTTGCATTCTCCGTCGCCGATGAGCACGTACACCTTGCTCTTCGTCCCCGTGAGGGCGAACGCCATACCGACCCCGATTGAAAGACCGTGACCAAGCGCGCCCGTCGACACTTCAATTCCCGGCGCGGCACCCATGGATGGGTGTCCATGAAAAGCACCGCCGTTCACACGGTGCCCTCGAAGTAGTTCGAGCGGAAAAAATCCGCGAAGCGCGAGCGCAGCGTAGAGAGCGGCGGCACCGTGGCCCTTGCTTAAGACAAACCGGTCGCGCGTGGGGTCGTTCGGTTTTTTCGGATCAATGCGGAGCGTCTTGGAATAAAGGACCGCAAGAATGTCACTGATACAGAGCGAAGACCCGGTCTCGCCGGAACGGCTTTCATGCGACATTTGTATGACGAGGCGGCGTATGTGCGCACCGCGCATTGCAAGGGTGTTTCGCGAAGGCATTGTTTTGCGTCGCTATTATACACAATATTGCCAACTTTCCCATAAGAAATAGCTCCGGTATTCCTTGACAGTACCGGGAGCATTTGCGAGTGTTCCTTCATGAACATCGTTGTTGTAGGCGCCTCGGGCGGCATCGGTTCGGCGATTGTGCGAGAACTAAAAAAAGGCGGCCATCGCTTGTTCACCGTGAGCCGGAAAAGTGGCTCGTCTGACGCACAATGCGACATCACCGATGCCTCTGCCGTAACACAAACCTGCGAGAAGATGCTCGCAGAAGGCTTTGTGCCCGCCTGTGTCATTATTGCATCCGGGGTTTTCGAAAACGATTTATTGCCTGCGTACAATCGCGCGCTTGTCGATAAAAATTTTTCAGTCAATTATTTCGGTGTCTTGAATGTCATTGACGCAGTACTTCCCCGCTTTCTCGCTGCGGGTACGGGCCACGTCATCGCGCTCTCCTCGATTGCCGCTCTGCGCCCGAATAAGCGTGGTGTCGGCTACCCGTCGAGCAAAGCCGCGCTCTCGCTTACTATGCGCGGCTTCGACCAGGCCTTTCGGCCCAAGGGTGTCGCATTTTCTGTCGCCTGCGTCGGCCCGACCCGGACCCCCATGTGGGAAGGCGGGGATTCATTCCTCGCTGCGTCTCCAGAAAAAATCGCACGCAGCATCGCTTCGCTCGTAAAATCGCGGAAGACCGTCCTGTATACGCCGTTCTTGTCAACAATGCTCGCCCGAACAGCGCTTCTCCTGCCCGACCGGCTCTATGCTACCTTTCGCCGTATTCTGCTAAAATGACCCGCATGCTCACGAAAAAACTCATTTCAGCGGTAGTGGTGTGTTATGGCGATGAGGGGAACATCCGCGCGCTTTACGAACGTCTCTCAAAAGCGCTCGCCCAGATTTCTAGCCACTGGGAGGTTATCTATGTTAATGACGCAAGCCCCGACAACGCAGAAGCTATTTTGCAGGAGCTCGCCGCGAAGGACCACCACCTGACTATCATCAACCATTCTCGGAATTTTGGCGCTCAGGCGGCGTTTACGAGCGGCATGATACAAGCCAAGGGCGACGCGGTCGTGCTCATGGATGGCGATCTCCAAGATCCCCCGGAACTCATCGAAGAGTTCGTGAAGAAATGGAACGAAGGGTACCAGGTCGTCTATGGCGTCCGCCGCCAGCGCGAAGAAAGCATGGGAAAATTCAAACAGTGGCTGTATCACCTTTTTTACGTGTTCTTCAGTAAGTCAGCCTATATAGCGATTCCGCAGGACGCGGGAGAATTCTCTCTTATGGACCGCGTCGTCGTCGACCATATGAACGCACTGCCGGAACGCGACCGCTTCTTGCGGGGCCTTCGCGCCTGGGTCGGCTATAAGAGTTGTGGCATTCCCTACGTGCGACCCGAGCGGTATGACGGACGGCAGTCGGTGTCAACGCGCGGACTTATCTCAGCATTCCGCTGGGCGCGAAAGGCGATTTTCTCCTTTTCGTACAAACCGCTTGAGTGGGTGACTCACGTAGCGATCTTGGCTGTCATTGTTGCCATGCTTGGCATTTTCGTCTATGCGGTACTGTTCTTCTTTACTGCCGCTCCGCGGGGCATCTCGACTGTATTTATCCTCATCTTATTCTTCGCCGCGATCCAACTCTTGACTCTCGCAATCATGGGCGAATATATCGGACGCATTTTTGAAGAGGTGAAAGGCCGTCCGCGCTATATCATCCGAGATATCGTCAACGACCATCGGCTCGATTCCCACCGCTGAACCGTATTCGTTGTTGTTGGAACATTACGACCCCGCCCGCCGCCGCTGGATTACCAGCGGCGGTACTGTGTAATGAATGCCTCAGACAATAGAAACGCGGAAATGGTACGATATGACGAACACGCGGAACCCCATGCATATCCAGGCCGGATCGGAAAAAATCGATGCGCGGTTCGCCGCCGTAGCGAAGTCGCGTACTTTTCGCAATATTGTTCACTCGCTTGGACTCGATAAAAAGGCGGTGCTTGATGTCGGCTGCTCCTATGGTGAACATCTTGCGCACTTCGGCCCCGGGAGCACCGGCGTAACCATCAACCCAAAAGAAGCAGAAGAGGGTCGCCGTCGCGGGCTTGATATGGTGCTCGGAAATATCGAAGAGATGACCGACATTAAGAAGAAATATGACGTGATTTATTGCAACAACTTGCTTGAACACTTGTATTCCCCGCATGCGTTTCTCTACCGTATCCGCACCATACTCGCGCCGGGCGGCCTGCTCGTGCTCGGCGTTCCCGTCCTCCCTTTCCCGCAGTGGCTGACCCGCATCCGGAAATTCCGCGGTGCGCTTGCCGGAGCGCACATCAACTTCTTCGATAGCGGCACCCTCGCCTTGACGGTTGAACGCGCCGGATGGCAGATCCGAGAGATTCGCGGATTCCGACTGCCGTTCCGCGCTGTCGATCTGCTTGTCACATTTCTGTACCCGCATCTCTACGTCCTCGCGGAGCCGGACCCGGCGTTCAGCTACGATGAGAAACGCCTCCACGAACTCGCTGGTTATACTCACTACAATCCCCGCCCGTCATGATGCCCTCTCAAAAACTCGCGTTCTCCGAGCGCCTCCGCCTACTGCTGCGCTCGGGTGAACGCTATGCAAAGACCGACCTGTTGTATCTCACCAAGAACGCTTCCTGGCTGACAATCGGTCAGGTCTCCATCTCGGTGCTCGCGCTCCTTACCTCAATCGCCTTCGCACATTTCATACCGAAAGATGTATACGGTTCCTATCGTTACCTTCTCTCAATATTCTGGACGCTTACCACCTTCTCGCTCACCGGCATCCCGGTCGCGCTCGCCCGCGCAATCGCCAAGGGTGAGAATGGCGCGTATAAGGAGTCGATTCGCCTCAGTCTCGTGTGGAGCTGGCCGATGGTGCTCATATCGCTCGGACTCGCGGTCTACTACTTCGCCCAGGGGAATATGCTTCTCTTTGCCGGAGCGCTCATCATCGCGGTCGTGGGCCCCTTGATGCAGCCAAGCTTCCTCTACAATTCCATTCTGGAGGGGAATCGTGCATTCCGCGCGACCGCTATTACCGGCATCGTCCTCAACCTCGTCCCGACGCTTGCGCTCATCGCGACGATGTTCGTCTCAACGAATCCGCTCTCCTTCCTCGTTGTCTATATTGCCGCGAATGCGGGGACCGCCGCGGCGCTCTCGTGGTTCGTGTGGAGGTACTACCGCGTGCCCGCGCAGAGGCCCGCCGAATCGCTCTTTACGCTCGGCGCTCACTTCAGCCTCATGAACATCCTCGCGGGCGTCGCGGGACAGATCGACCGTCTGCTCGTGTTCCATTACCTCGGCGCCGTCGAGCTTGCCATCTACTCATTCGCGGTCTCGCTGCCCGACCAGATCAAGAGCATGAGCAACAATGTCTCGACCATCGCCTTCCCCAAATTCGCGAACCGGCCGTTCAAAGAGATTCAGGAGACGCTGTTGCACCGTATGGGAGGATTCACCATACTGATGGCGGCCATCGCCGGCGCCTACATTCTCATCGCCCCGCTCGCGTTCCGGATTCTCTTTCCCGCCTATATGGATGCGGTCTTCTATTCTCAGCTCTATGCGCTTGCGCTCATCCCGCTCGCGAGCATTTTCCCCGCCACCGCGCTCCAAGCACATGCCGCGAATAAGGAGCTGTATATCTTCAACATCGTCTCGTCGGTATTTCAGATCGGCATCCTCTTCCCTGCAATCGCCTACTACGGCCTCCTCGGCGCGGTCATTGCCCGCATTATCGGTCGCACGCTCACACTTGCAACTGGGGTGTTTCTCGTAAATACTTATGCGAAACGAGCTTCATCATGAAAGAACAAGAACTCCAGGAATCTGAATATGAATTCCCGTATCACCACATTCCCCAATTTGGTGCGGAAACTTTTTCCGAAACGCGCCATCTGTTCTGGGGATATGAATATGCAGCATATCTTGAGCACATTCTTGAATTACTGTCTCTCAACGATTTCGATTCTCTGATTGATGTTGGGTGCGGTGATGGCCGCCTCCTCCTTGAGATAAACAAGGCATTTCCAAATAAAAATCTTGTCGGTACGGATTTCTCCGGACGTGCTATATCATTTGCAAAAGCGTTTGCTCCGCAGCTTGACTTTCGAGCTGGCACACTTAGTACGACAATTGGTAAGGGGGAAGTATTCTCGTTTTCGACGCTGATTGAAGTGCTTGAGCACATTCCACCGAAGGAGACTGATGATTTCCTAAGATCAT
>JBEEJO010000054.1:0-5178 GCA_041169145.1 Candidatus Parcubacteria bacterium
CATCGGCCCCATCGTCTTCAAGTATGGCGCGTTCCTCTCGACCCTCATCGATTTCATTGTTATCGCCATGGTTGTGTATTACGGCGTACATGCGCTGAAGCTCGACCGTTTGGATAAACCGAAGGCATAACCGTAGTGATAGGTTTGATTTGCGAACCGAGCTCCGTTTCGCTAGTATGTTTCTGCGCCGCGGTAGCTCAGTGGTAGAGCGCTACCCTGAAGAGGTAGGCGTCGGGTGTTCGATTCACCCCCGCGGCACAGACAAAAAAACACCGGCTTGCCGGTGTTTTTTTGTCTGTCTTCCTTATCGGGTATTAAGCGCTCATTTGACCATGCTCGTCGCGGTCCCTATCGTCGGACAGACCCAATTTCTCTAGGAACGTTTTTGGATCTTCGCTCAGTTGCGCAAGATTCCGTATGCCATCTTCATCTTCAAAGCGGAGAACGGGGTCATTGTTGTTCGGCTGTCGCAGAGCGATCGGTTTCTTTTTCTCTTCGTCGCTATACTCCTTAATATAGTAACCGGTCTCAGTCCCGTCACGCCGAATGGCCACTCGGTACGCTTCGCCGGCGTTGAGTTTGTCCACGACCATCTGAAGACCGGCAATTTCCCTTGCGTCCACTACGGTTCCCGGGACGTCAGCATGGCCAAACGCCTCTTCTCGTGGAGGAGCGACCTGTGGATCCCTATCTGGAGATACTCCTTTCACGGCAGTGGCGGCGGTCCTATTTTTTCAGTTTTAAGATGAGCCGTTTTTCCTCCGGCTTCAACGTTTCGATAACGAACGGATACAACTCGCCGGATTGGAGCATTTTTTTCATCTCCTCCCCGCCGCCGAATTCCGAAATGTGGATGAGTCCCTGAATGCCGCCGTCCAGGTCAATGACCGCGCCGAACGGATTGAATTTGTACACTTTGCCTTTCACATCATCGCCGGCTTTATACCGCTCGCCAACGGTGTCCCATGGATTCGTCCGCAATGCCTTGAGCGAGAGGAACACGCGTCCGTCGCGAATGTCGATGATCTTCACCTTCGCCGGCTCGTTCAATTTCATGAATTCCTTCGGATTGTCCACGATGCGATGGTCGATCTCGGAAATATGGACGAGGCCTTCGATCTGCGGATTGTCCGTGAACCGGACGAACACGCCGAAATCCGCAAGGCCGGAAACGATGCCGTCTACGGTCTGGCCGACCGCGTACTGCTGGAGCAATTCGCGGACATTCGCATTCAAGGTTTCGCGTTCGGAGATGATGAGCTTGTTCGTGCGCGGATTTACGTTGATGACCTTCACCGAGAATTCCTCGCCGACATATTTTCGCAGCTCATCCAGCATTTTCTGGCGGTCGCCGTCCGTCACTTTCGGCTGGTGGTCGTTTCCCAATTGGGATGTGGGAAGAAAAGCTTTGAGTTCAAAAAGGTTACCGATGAGCCCGCCGGCGTTCGCCGCGAAGATCTTCACTTTCACGATCTCGCCGGATTCCAAGAGCTCCTGCGCTTGCTGCCAGACGCGCTGTTTGCCGGCCTCGGCAAGGGAAATCTCCGCATAGCCGTCCCGGCCGTCCAGCTCCGTGACTTTCGCGTGCACTTTCGCTCCCGGTTCGAGGTTCTTCAGGATCTCGCGGGCGTTCGTGAGCTCTGCGCCGTAGACGATACCCGTGCCAAAACGGCCGAGGTCGAAATACGCCTCGCGCGTCGTTTGCGCGAGGAGCGTAACCTCAACGACGTCTCCCTCGCGAATGCGGTTCGTCGCCACGTCCGTTTTGAGGAACTGCGTGAGCGCCGCTGCCATCTTATTCTGTTGCACTGCGTCGGTTGCCATATGCGGAAAACAGTATACAGAACAAGGTTTTGGGTGTCAATAAATCGCGGGCGCGATGTTCTTTTTTCGCCGTGACAAGCGGGCGATTTTCTGCTACGATATCCACGTTCTCTTCCGGGGTCATGATTATTACCTACTTCGGCAATGGATGTTTTCGCCTCCAAAGCGGGGAGGTTTCGCTGCTTACGAATCCGGCAAATAACCGGCTAAAGGCGGATGTGGTTTTGCGGACCATCGTTGCGCCGAACGCCCTGGCGTTGCCCGAGGAGATCGTTTTCCCCGGAGAGTATGAAGTGAAGGATATCGAGGTTCGTGGGTGGCCGATCGCCAAAGAGTCCACGGATAAATATTTGAAGACCGTATATCTTGTCACCTGGGAGGATATGCGGTTCGTGTTCCTCGGTCATTGTTCCGGCATGCCGCCGGACGACATCATAGAGGAGATCAGCGAGCCGGACGTTCTTTTCGTACCGACCGGCGACCACTTGCTTTCAGGAACGGATGCGGCAAAACTCATCAAGAAACTGGAACCGGCAGTCGTTATCCCGAGTTTTTTCAAGAATGCGAACGATTTCTTAAAAGCCTTGGGACAGAAGGGAGAACAGATGGAGAAATTGGTGTTCCGCAAAAAGGATATTGCGGAAACGAAAGGCCGCATCGTGGTTTTGGAAGCGAAGGGACAATGACGAGCATGCAGTACTTGCACGATGTGCTTGAGCGGGTCCGGAATGCGGGCGATGACGTGAAAATGAGCGTTGTGGTCGTTGGGACGACCGGCATGTTCCTGATGATATTGTTCGTATGGCTCACGTGGTTCAACACGATCGGCACGCTTGCGGAAACGCCGGGGACGGAGCTTGCGAACGTCTCGGCCTCGGCCGACGGGAATGGATTTTCCGTTTGGGAAAGCATAAAGGCGGGCAAATCGGCGCTTGTCGGCGGCATCATGAACGGCGTCCGTGGGCTGGGAGGCGTTCTGAACGCGCCGCGGAAATATATCATTGAACCCGAACGATAGTTTTATTGAAGAAGAACCCATGGCACATATCAACAAGCGGGAAATTACGGGCGAATTGCAGGAATCGTATCTGGACTATGCGATGTCCGTTATCGTTGCGCGCGCCCTGCCGGATGTGCGCGACGGTTTGAAGCCGGTCCAGCGGCGCATTCTCTGGGGCATGTGGGATTCCGGCTCGACGGCTGATGCAAAGCTGAAGAAATCGGCGAACATCGTCGGCGAAGTGATGGGCAAATACCACCCGCATGGCGACCTCGCCATTTACGACACGCTTGTCCGCATGGCCCAGGACTTCTCGCTCCGTTATCCGCTCGTGCAGGGCCAGGGGAACTTCGGTTCCATCGATGGCGACAGCGCGGCGGCGATGCGGTACACCGAAACGCGGCTCGCGCGCGTCGCGCACGAAATGCTTACGGATATCGAGAAAGAAACGGTTGATTGGGCGCCGAATTATGACGCAACGCGCAAGGAGCCGATGGTCCTCCCCGCGAAGCTGCCGAATTTACTGCTCAACGGTTCCATCGGCATCGCCGTCGGCATGACAACGAACATTCCGCCGCACAATCTGGGCGAGCTTGTGGATGCCATTACCCATCTCGCGGCGCATCCCGATGCCACGACGGATGATCTTTTGGAGTTTGTCCAGGGGCCGGATTTTCCGACGGGAGGGTTCATATTCGACAAGAAAGCCATCGCCGAAGCATATCGTTCGGGCAAGGGAGCCATATTGACGCGCGCGAAAGCGGATATTGAAGAGCGGAAAGAGGGCCAGTACAACATCGTCATCACCGAGATCCCGTACCAGGTGAACAAGTCGGACCTCATCCGGCGGATGGCGGAGCTCGTTCAGGACAAAAAAGTGGAAGGCATTCGCGATCTTCGCGACGAGTCCGACCGTGACGGTCTGCGTATCGTTGTGGAATTGAAGAACGATGCCACGCCGCAGAAGATACTGAACCAGCTTTACGAGCACACGGACCTCCAGAAGTATTTCCATATGAACATGATCGTGCTGGTGAACGGACTGGAGCCGCGGCTTCTCTCACTGCGCGATATATTGGTCGCCTATCTGGATTACCGGAAACAGGTCGTGCGGCGCCGCGCGGAATTCGATCTGAAGAAAGCAAAAGAGCGCGCGCATATCCTGGAGGGCCTCGCGAAGGCGCTTCATGTGATAGACAAGATCATCGCGGTCATCAAAAAATCCAAGGACCGCGACGATGCGCACCGGAACCTCGTCAAGCAATTCAAACTGTCCGACATACAGGCGACGGCTATTTTGGAAATGCGCCTGCAGACCCTGGCCGCTTTGGAACGCCAGAAGATAGAAGCCGAACTGAAGGAAAAACTCGCGATTATCAAGGACCTGGAGCTCATCCTGAAGAGTCCGGCAAAAATATTGAAGATCATTACGGACGAGATCGCGGACCTGAAGAAAAAATACGGAGATCCGCGCCGGACGCAGCTGGTGTCTGCCGGCGTTGCCGCATTCAGCGAGGAGGACCTTATTCCGCAAGAGGGCGCGGTCATCACGCTCTCGGCCGGAGGATATGTGAAACGCTTGCCACCCGACACGTTCCGCAATCAGCGGCGTGGCGGCAAGGGGCTTATCGGTTCGGAAGTGACCGAAGAGGATTTCCTCGTCCATTTCCTTTCGACCAGAACGCATGACAACATCCTGTTCTTCACCGAGCGCGGGCGGGTGTTCCAGACGAAGGTATACGAGATCCCGGCAGCCTCCCGCACGTCGAAAGGCCGCGCCATCCATAACTTCCTTGAACTTCCGGCGGACGAAAAAGTGAGCGCTATCATTTCCTATGATCCGAACGTAAAACAGCAGAACGCGTATCTCGTAATGGTGACGAAGAACGGCATCATCAAGAAATCGCCCATCGCGGATTTCGCGAACATCCGCCGGACGGGCATCATAGCCATCGCGCTTAAAAAGGGAGATTCCCTGCAGGGCGTGAAGCTCTCTTCGGGCAAGGATCAGATCATCATCACCACGAAGAAAGGACAATCCATACGATTCAAAGAAAGCGATGCTCGTTCCATGGGACGCACGGCCGCGGGTATCCGCGCTATCCGGCTTCGCGGGGACGGCGTCGCAGGATTTGATATACTGAAGGAAGAACGGAAGAACAAACAAAGCGACGCGTATCTTCTTGCCGTCATGGCGAACGGGTATGCGAAACGGACGCTCCTCGCCGAATACAAAGTACAGCATCGCGGCGGGTCCGGTGTGCGGACCGCAAAGGTGACTACGAAGACCGGAGAGCTCGTCGCGGCGAAGGTTATCGACGACGAGACGGACATCCTGGCACTTTCTGCGCGAG
>JBEEJO010000055.1:0-5078 GCA_041169145.1 Candidatus Parcubacteria bacterium
ATCCAGTTTGGAGAACCGCTCGTAGTGGTGCTCGTGTCCGTTCAGAATGACTCCCGTTCGGTCTTTGAGCGCATCGCGGAACGGCTGGACCGCGCGCGAGTCTCCATTCTCGCCGTGACCCCAGCAAGGCCGGTGCCAGATAGCGATAACGGACTTCTCCGGATTGGCGGCGAGCTGTGCGCGTATGAACGCCATCTGTCCGACCTGTCGTTCGGCGTCGCTCTGCCTGAAGAGCAGTTCGGAATTCAGAACGAGCGCGAGCCACGACCCTTCGGTGTAGCTGTAGTAGCCGTCCTTGCCGTTCCAGATGGCGCGCGCACCGAAGTACGTATAGTAGAAGGGATTCGGCTGTCCCCAGTAGTCGTGATTCCCGACCGCGGGGTAGAGCAGGTCGCGGAATTGATGCCACGCGGGCATGAAGCATGCCCGGTAGGCACCTTCGCTTCCGTCGCTCTGTTCGTTGTCGCCGAGCGTATGGAAGCGCATGACGACCGGCCCGGAGTGATCGAGTAGCCAATCGGCGATCCTGGCCGTTATCTCGGGTCCCGGACTGCCACACTGGCCGATGTCCCCGACCGCGATGAGCGTGAACCCATCCGGCGCGGGCGTCGGGCTCGGCGTCGGTATCGGCGTTGGATTGGTCGCGGAATTTCCACCGCACCCCGCAAGCGCGAGGGCGATGCCTGCCACGACGAACGCACGTAACACCCGGGGCATTTCGCCCTCCTTTCTCCGCATTCAAGCGGGGCTAAAAAAAACAGCAACTCAAGCAGTCAATCTGCTAGCCTAACCATATCCTTTTTCGCGGTCCTGTCAATCAAAAATCAAAACCCGCACTGGCACCGGAATAGTACTCTAATGTGGGAGATCGAGAACGACACTAGAACCACTCCTTTCCGCTCTACGGCTCCACCATTCCCCGAATGCGCCGCACACCGGCCGACACCGCCTCCTCTTTCGTAATGCGGAACTTCCCGATTTCGCCCGTGTGGGTCACGTGCGGCCCACCGCAGAATTCCTTGCTCCACGCAAATTGCAAATCCTTTCCGATGAAATAGACATTCACCGGATCGGGGTACTTTTCTTTAAAGAAGTAGAGGGCGCCGGTCTTTTCCGCTTCCGCTTTGGGCAAAATCACTTTTTGCATCGGCAAATCTTCTTTTATCTTTTTGTTCACCTTTTCCTCGACCGCCTGTATTTCTTCCGGCGTGAGTTTGCGCGGGAATTCAAAATCAAAGCGTGTCCGCTCTATCGTGATATCCGAGCCCGCTTGTTTCACTTCCGGTCCGAGCACTTCGCGGAGCGCCTGCTGGAGCATGTGCGTCGCGGTGTGGAGCCGCGTTACCTTCTTCAACTCCGCTTCGTCTTTTGCTTTGAGCTCGCCCGTATCAAGCAAAAGCCCATGCCCGCCGAACTTCTTTTTCTGCCCGGCACGAGAGAGCGCACGGTGTTCTTCCATGCGTCTATCAAAATCAACCCGATCCACCGTCTTCCCTTTTTGAGCCGCGAGCTCCTCGGTAAGCTCAACCGGGAATCCGTGCGTTGCGGCGAGCGCAAAAGCATCCGCGCCGGAAATATCACTTTTCGCCACCAGTTTCTCGAATTCTTTAATACCGCCGTTGTACGTCTTTTCGAACGCGGCCTGCTCTTTCACGAATGCCGCCTTGATATCGGCACGCTTCGCGGACAGCTCCGGATACGTGTCGCCATACGAATCAATGAGCGTATCGATGGTTGAATCCAGAAATCCAACCGGGAGTCCGATAAGATAATGGCCGTGCATCACCGCGCGGCGGATGAGGCGCCGCAAGAGATATCCGCGATCCTTATTGGACGGCAGAACGCCATCGGCGATGAGAAATATTGCCGCACGCACGTGGTCCGCGATAATGCGCTCGGAGCGGATATTGGAATTCTTCGCGGCCGCTCTAATTTTCGTGATGAGCGGCTTCAGAATATCGATATTGAAAATGTCGGGGTCGTTCTGCGAAGCCGCCGCGATGCGTTCCAGACCGCCGCCGAAATCCACGTTCTGCTGGGCAAGTTTTTCGAACGACCCGGCTTCCGTTTTCTTGTATTCCATAAAGACCGAGTTCCCGACTTCCATAAAACGCCCACAATCACAGTTCGGATGACAATGCATGCCGAACTTCGGGTCGTGTTCTACGTTGGTGAACTCATAGAACACTTCTGAATCCGGGCCGCCCGGCTCGCGCGCGGGCATTTTTTCCGGCGGACCCGAACGGCTCCACCAGTTCTTCTTCGCGTTATAAGAGAAGATGCGTCCGCCCTGCATGCCAAGCTCGCTTCCCTTCTCCGGCGGACCGAAGACGACCGCTTTCGCTTCTATTCCTTTTTTCTTGAACAACTCCTGCCAGATGGCGACCGATTCGTCGTCCTGCGGGATATTGTATTCCGGCGCGCCGGAGAAAACCGAAACATACAGCCGTTTCGGATCCAGCCCCACAACGTCCGTCAGGAACTCAAAGAACCACGGCAGCTGTTCTTTTTTGAAATAATCGCCCAAGGACCAGTTTCCGAGCATCTCAAAGAAGACGGTGTGGCGATTGTCCCCCACTTCGTCAATGTCTTCCGCGCGAAAACTTTTCTGCGAATTCACGAGGCGCTTTCCCTGCGGATGCGGCTCGCCCAAAAGATACTTAATAAGCGGCTGCATCCCCGAGCCGGTAAAAAGCGTCGTCGCATCGCCCTCGGGCACCAAAGACGCCGAAGGGACGATGACATGCCCCCGCTCTTCAAAGAATTTCAGAAATCGTTCGCGTACCGTACCGGAATCCATACCTCAACACTATCCCAAATCCCCGAAGCCTTCCAGCGCTTTTGACTTGTGATGCTCGCGGATCTTTTCGAGCGCTTTTGCTTCTATCTGCCGGATGCGTTCGCGCGTCACGCCCGAAACCTTGCCGACTTCTTCGAGCGTATGCGTTACGCCGTCTTCGAGCCCGAATCGCATCGTGAGAATTTTCTGTTCGCGCTCCGAAAGGTCCACCATGATCTCTTTAATGAGGTCGCGGAGCAGAGCGCGCGCCGCAAGCTGCGATGGCGTCACGCTTTTTTCATCGGGAATGAAGTCCGAAAGCGTGGAATCTTCCTCGTCCCCCACCGGCTGCTCAATGGAAAGCACTTCCTGCGATATCTTCTGAATATGCAATACTTTTTCGATATCCAATCCCATCTCTGCCGCTATCTCTTCGGGGAGCGGGTCGCGGCCGAGCTCCTGAATGAGCCCGCGGCGGGTCTGCGCGTACTTGGAGATGGTCTCTACCATGTGCACCGGGATGCGGATGGTGCGCGACTGATCGGCAAGAGCCCGCGTGATGGCCTGCCGTATCCACCACGTCGCGTAGGTGGAGAACTTGAATCCCTTCGTGTAATCAAATTTTTCCACGGCGCGCGAAAGGCCGATATTCCCCTCCTGCACAAGATCCAGAATGGAAAGGTTCGGCGAACGGTTCGCGTAGCGCTTTGCAATGGACACCACAAGCCGCAAATTCGCTTTCATGAGCCGCTTGCGCGCTTCTTCGTCGCCTCCCGCAAGGCGCTTCGCCAGATCGCGTTCTTCCTGCTTCGTGAGCAGCGCGGTCTTGCCGATCTCGCGGAGATACATCTGCACCGCGTCCGGCGTTCCGCGCTCGAATTCCAGCGCGTGCTCCATCTCTCGCTCCGACGGTTCTTTTTCCTTGGAATTAATCTCGATGAGTCCTCCGGTCTCTATGACCTTGATATTCGCTTTTTCCAGCGCATCGTAGACCTCTTCCAAAAAAGCGATATTTCCTTCGATCGTCGGGAAGTAGTAGAGGATCTCGTTGTCGGTCACGAATCCGCGCGGACGGCCGCGTTCAATGAGCTCCTCAAGCGCCTTGCGGTCCAGCGTATCCTTCTCCTGCTCTTTCTTTGATGCGGCGCGCTTTTTCGACGGTCTTTTCGCCGTGCCGGCCTTCCGTGCTCTCGCAGCGCGCTTCGGCTTCGCCCGTTTTGCGGGGCGGCGCTTCGCCTTGGGCTTTGCGCGTTTTGCACGCTGCGCCTTTTTCTTCTTTTTAGGTTTAGCCACGATGTTCTGTGATGCCCGAGAAAAGAAACGCGTCGCCGATCTGGGAGGATATTCGGGACGCTCTGATGAGCTTCATCGTACTTCAAACCTCCCCATAAATCAACATTATGTGGCTGGCAAAGATTTCATCTCTTGAACGGCTGACTCCACCGCGCCGTCGTTCCCCTCCGCCTCCGCGCGCTTGATATGTTCAATAAGCTCGCGCCGCCGGGCCTTCACATGCTCGTCGCGGACGTATTGCTTCAGCGCAGCGAGTTCTTCGTCGTCCAGAACTTCAGCGCGGAGCAGGGTCAGATTCATCAATTCATCCAGTCGCGCATCCTGCGATTTCCGGTCGCCTTTGCGGAACAACTCGTAGAGCAAGCGGTAATCGGCGGTGAGATATTCCGCATGTTCGCCGAGGTCCATAAAATCCTTTTTCGCAAGACATGCGGCAACCAGCCGTTCGGACAGCAGGTCCCAGCGCGCGACAGGGCGGTCCGTGTTCGTGTCGGCTTCCGCGGCCTGTTCCGTTCTTCCGGCGGTCGGCGCTTTCACATCTATCCGTTCCGCCTCTTCCAGCAATACCCGCTCGTCAATACCAAGCCGTTTGGAAAGCGCCTTGAACCACGTGTCTCGCTCCACCGCGCTTGCCATCATCTTCAATTTTCCCACCACCGCGCGCACGGCAATAAGGAATCCCCGCGAGCGGCGATCGGCCATAGACCTGCCCTGAGCCGTGGCGGAGGGAAGGTATCGTTCAAAATAGAATTCGGGGGCGGGAACCGCCGCGGCGATGTCTTTATGCAGAACCTCTGCGCCCGCCTGAGCGGCATCCGCCGGGTCTTTATATTCGCCGAATCGGGCGACTTTCACCCCA
Organism: Candidatus Parcubacteria bacterium; assembly: GCA_041169145.1. GTDB lineage: Bacteria > Patescibacteriota > Minisyncoccia > UBA6257 > 2-01-FULL-56-20 > DATJQA01. Next base: position 4,932 of record JBEEJO010000055.1, read on the forward strand.
AAATCTGCCGTCTGCGCCAGATCGATCGCCCGCTCGGTTGCCTCGATGCCGGCTTCGTCGCTGTCAAAACCGATGACAAGCTGGTCCGTGACCCGCCGGAGCGTGCGGAGATGGTCCGTCGTAAGCGCCGTGCCGGACGATGCGGCG
>JBEEJO010000056.1:0-5068 GCA_041169145.1 Candidatus Parcubacteria bacterium
CGCCGCGCTCGGGTATCATGTGATCCGTTGGAACTATCTGGGCGATTGGGGAACGCAGTTCGGGAAGCTCATCGCCGCGTACAAGCTGTGGGGGAAAAAAGAGGATATCGAACGAGAGCCCATTCAGGCGATGCTCGATCTCTACGTGCGTTTTCACGATGAAGTGAAAAGCAAGCCGGAATTGGAGGAGCGGGGCCGGGCCGAGTTCAAAAAGCTGGAGGATGGCGATACAGAGAACCGGGCGCTTTGGCAGTGGTTCAAGGACGAGTCGCTCACGGAGTTCGCAAAGACGCTCGAAAAGCTGGGTGTGGAGTTCGACGTGGATATCGGCGAGAGCTTTTACGAGGCCAAGCTCGCCGATACCGTAAAACGCTTGGTGGATCGGGGCATCGCGAAGCCGAGCGAGGGCGCCATCATCGTGCCGCTCGATGAATTTCGATTACCGCCCGCGCTCATTCAGAAGTCGGATGGCGGAAGTTTGTATCACACGCGTGATATCGCGAACATCGAGTATCGGGTCGCGGAGTATCACCCGGTGAAGATCTTGTATGTGGTTGGGAACGAACAGGCGCTCCACTTCGAGCAGCTGTTCAAGATCGCCGAGCTGGCAGGTCTCGGGAAGGGCGTGGAGTTCACGCACGTGAAGTTCGGACTTGTGTTCGCCGAGAAGGGCCAGAAATTCTCGACCCGTTCGGGGAACATCGTCCGGCTTGAGGAGGTGCTAACGAAGGCGCAGCAATTGGCGTGGGCGATCGTAGAACAAAAGAACCCCGAACTTTCGGAAGGCGAGAAAGCGACCATTGCCGAGACGGTCGCGCTCGGGGCGCTTAAATATACGAATCTGTGCGAGAACCGGAACTCCGACGTTATTTTCGATTGGGACAAGATGCTCGATTTTTCCGGCGACTCGGGGCCGTATCTTCAATATACATACGCGCGGCTCATGAGTATTTTGCGAAAAGCGGGCACGGTGCCGGCCGGGGACGCGAAATATGTGGAGTCCGAAGTCGAGCTTGCTCTCGTGCGAAAGATGGCGGAATTACCGGATGCGGTTCAGATCGCCGCGGAGACATATGCCATCAACCACCTTACGAACTATCTCTACGAACTGGCGGTCGCGGCGAATAAGTTCTATGAAACGACGCCCATTTTGAAGGATGAGAATGAAAACCGCCGGAACGCGCGGCTTCTGCTCGTTTCGACCGTCGCGGAATTTTTGAAGCGAGGTCTCGGATTACTCGGCATCAAGACGCTGGAGAAGATTTAAGTTTACAGCCAAAAAACCTTTGATTTCCAAGGGGTTTTGGGCTATCGTTAGTACGTATGCAAAAGAAGACCGGCTCACATCCCGACTTCTTGTCGGATGGCTTTGACCTCCCGAAAGTCGAGGAGAAGGTCTTGGAGTTCTGGAAGACCAACGGGATTTTCGAGAAAACGCTGGACCCGAAACGGAAAAAGACATTTATCTTTTACGAAGGCCCGCCCTACGCGAACGGGAAACCGGGCATCCATCACGTGCTCGCGCGCGTCGTGAAGGATATTATCCTGCGGTTCAAGACGATGCAGGGATATCGGGTGCCGCGCAAAGCGGGATGGGATACGCACGGCCTGCCCGTGGAGATCGCCGCGGAAAAAGCGCTCGGACTCAAAACGAAAGCCGACATCGAGAAGTTCGGCGTGAAACGCTTCAACGAAGAAGCGAAGAAAGCGGTCTGGCTGTACAAAGACGAATGGGAACGACTCACGGAACGCATCGGCTACTGGCTGGACCTGAAGAACGCCTACGTCACGTACTCTCCCGACTATATCGAAAGCATCTGGTGGACGCTCGCGCAGATCGCGAAGAAAAAATTACTCTACAAAGGCCATAAGGTCGTGCCGTGGTGTTCGCGGTGCGGCACGGCGCTTTCCTCGCACGAGCTGGCGCAGGGATACGCCGAAGTGGAGGACGAGTCGGTGTATCTGAAGTTCAAAGTCATATCCAAACCCCACTTCAAGACCGACGGACCGTTATATATTCTTTCGTGGACAACGACGCCGTGGACGCTTCCGGGAAATGTCGCGCTCGCGGTCGCAGAAAAAGTGAAGTACGCGCTCGTGCGGCCAAGGGGGCAGAAGGAAACGTATGTCGTGGCGGAAGAATTGGCGCCCGTCGTGCTGAAGAATATGGAATACGACGTTGTCGGCCGAGTGACCGGCGGAGATCTCGTGGGACTGGAATACGAGCCGCTTTTCAAGATTCCGGCGTTGAAAAACAAGGCGGCATATAAAGTGTATCCGGCGAGCTTTGTGACGACGACGGATGGCACGGGCGTGGTGCACACGGCCGTGATGTACGGCGAGGACGACTACCAGCTTGGCGTCAAAGTCGGCTTGCCCCAGCACCACACCGTGACGGAGGACGGCGTGTTCAAAAAGGAGGTTCCCGGCGGGCTCGCCGGGGCGCGCGTGAAGGCGAAAGAAACCGAGGAAAAGATATTCGCGCATCTCGCGAAGAACGGAACACTCTTGTGCACGGAGAAGTACAAGCATGAATATCCGTTCTGCTGGCGGTGTGGTACGCCCGTCCTCTATTTCGCCCGCGATTCGTGGTTTATCGCGATGTCAAAACTCCGCACCGAACTCCTCAAGAATAATACGAACATCAATTGGGTGCCCGGGCACGTGAAAGAGGGGCGCTTCGGCGAGTGGTTGCGTGAAGTGAAGGACTGGAACTTATCGCGCGAACGATACTGGGGCGCGCCGCTCCCGATATGGGAGTGCAAGAAGTGCGGCACGCACGAGGTCGTCGGCAGCGTGGAAGAACTTTCCGCGCGCGGAAGTAAAGCGAAGAATGCCTATATTGCCTTGCGGCATGGCGAAGGAGAGGGGAACATTAAGAACATCATTGATTCGGGCGATCAGCATTTCCATTTGACGACGGTTGGGAAGGACCAGGCGAAACAAGCGGGGAAGAAACTAAAGAAAGAAAAGATAGACATCATTATCGCTTCGGATATCACACGCACGAAAGAAACGGCGAACATCGTGGCGAAAGAACTCGGCGTGAAGAAAATCGTTTTCGATAAGCGCCTTCGCGAAGTGCAAGTCGGATCGCTCTCGGGGAAGTCGGTCGCCGATTTCAACCACGCATATCCCATTGAGGCCGAGCGCTTTTCCGCAAAATATGAACCGGATGCGGAGAATCTGATCGATGTCCGCACTCGGGTATGGAACCTGGTGCGTGAAACGGAGAAAACATATTCCGGAAAAAGGATATTGTTCGTGAGCCACGAGGATACGATCTGGATGCTCGCGCAGATCGCGAATGGCTGGACCGATGCGATCGCCGCAGAAAAAAAGGTACGGGACCGCCGCGCATTCATACACCCCGCGGAGTTCATGGAGCTATCACTCAAGGCCATACCGCGGAACGACACGGGCGAAGTTGACCTTCACCGGCCATTCGCGGATGAAATTGCGTTTCCGTGCGCGAAGAGCGGTTGTAAAGGCGAAATGCGGCGCGTGCCAGAGGTCGCGGACGTGTGGTACGACTCGGGCGCGATGCCCTATGCACAGGAGCACTTCCCGTTCGCTGACGTAAAACGCCGAGAACGCCCCGCGGCATTTCCGGCCGATTACATTTCCGAGGGAATAGACCAAACACGCGGCTGGTTCTATACGCTTGTTGCTATCGCGACGGCGCTCGGATACCCCGCGCCGTTCAAGAATGTTGTCTGTCTCGGGCTCGTGAACGACAAGAACGGCCAGAAGATGAGCAAGTCGAAAGGGAACATCGTGGAGCCGTTCGCGGTCATTCATAAATATGGCGTGGACGCGGTGCGCTGGTACCTCTACACGAACTCGCCGCTCGGCGAGCCGAAGAACTTCGATGAAGGAGATATCCAAAAAACATTTCGCCGCGTGCATCTCATCGTGTATAACTCGCTGGTGTTTTGGAAGACGTACGCTCTGCGCGCCGCACAACGCCCCGCGAAGAGCGCGAACATTTTGGATCAATGGATACTCGCGCGGCTTGCGGAGACGGTTACGGACGCGACAAAGCAACTCGAGCGGTATGAGATACGCGACGCAGCGCTCGCGATAGAAACGCTCGTGGACGATCTGTCTCGCTGGTTCATCCGCCGCTCGCGCCGCCGGCTCCAAAAACCGGATTCAAAAACCGACTACGGGGTGGCATCCGCGACGCTCGGGCACGTATTGCGAGAGCTCGCGAAACTTATGGCGCCGTTCTCGCCGTTCTTTGCGGAAAGTATCTACCAAGGGTTGGGGGAGAAGGAATCGGTACATTTGGACACATGGCCCATACCGGAAAAGAAATTGCTCGATCCAAAACTTGTGGCAGCGATGGCGGATACGCGCCGCATCGCGAGCGCGGCACTTGCGAAGCGCGCCGAGCTTGGCATCAAAGTACGCCAGCCGCTTGCGGAATTGCGCGTGAAAAGTGCGGCGTTGCGCTCCGAACTCGTGGAAATCCTAAAAGACGAGGTGAATGTAAAAAAGATAACGTTCGGCGCGAAGATGGCGTCAGAATTGGAGTTCGATACGGTTATTACGCCGGAGCTCAAAGCCGAAGGAATCCTGCGCGACCTTGTCAGGATGGTGCAGGAGTTGCGGCAGAACGCGGGGTTTCAGGCAAAGGATGCTATCGTGCTCATGATGGAAGCGCCGGGTATACACGCCGTTCTATCGGAGAACGAAAAATTCCTTAAAACCGAGGTTGGCGCAAAGACGATAGAATACAGGCGAGGGAAGTTCACCGCAGAGGCACAAACGAAACTGGATGGTGCGGATATTTGGCTTGGGGTGCGGAAAGTTTAGGGCATAAGCCCAACTTTCTTTTTCACTTCCGCAATCTTCGCGTTCGCAACTTTCGCCGCTTGTGCGGAACCGGCCGCGAGCATTTTTTTGAGCGTTGCCGGCTTCTTCATAAGCGCGATTTTCCTCGCGCGAAATGGCGCAAGGTGCGTCACGACGGCTTCGGCAACAGCGCGCTTGAACTCGCCATACTGCTTTCCGCGAAAGCGCTTTTCAGCTTGCGCCACCGTTCTCCCGGTCACGCCGCAGT
>JBEEJO010000057.1:0-5066 GCA_041169145.1 Candidatus Parcubacteria bacterium
CGCATTGACGAGATCATGGTCTTCAAGCCGCTTACGGAAAAAGAGATCGAGGCCATCGTGGACCTCCAACTCGCGCAGATCCAGGCGCGGCTCGCGGAGCGGCGCATCCATCTCTCGCTTGATGCCGCGGCGAGGAAATATCTGGCGAAAGAAGGATTCGACGCCGAGTTCGGCGCACGGCCTTTGAAGCGGCTCATGCAGAAGCTCATCGTTGACGCGCTCGCGGATAAGATGATCCGCGGTGAACTGAAGAATGGCGCGAAAGTGAACGTCCAATGCCGCGGAGGGTCACTGGTACTGAAGGCGTAGAGGAGTTGTTTGCTTTGATCCCCCATTCTCAGAATTAGCATCTATTGATGCTCTCTCGCCTCGGCGGGTTTTTGTTGCGAAAGGTTTTGATTGTTTGGTATGGTGAAAGCGACAAGACATACTATGCAAAAGTATTTTCATTTGCGCGTTCGGGGGATCATCCGCGACGGCGAACACGTTCTTCTTGTCCGCACGAAGGGAAAGAACTATTCGTTCCTCCCGGGCGGGCATCACGAGGTAGGGGAAACACTTGCGCAAACGCTGGTGCGGGAGTTGCGTGAGGAGCTTGGCGTTGAGGCAACGGTGAAAAACTATCTCGGCGTTGTGGAAAATGGCTGGCCGCAGGACGGCGAATATCACTACGAGATAAATCATATATTTGCGGCGGAGGTTCCGAGCCTGCGCGCCGATGCGCATCCGACAGCGAAGGAAGATGACCTTGAATTTTTCTGGTCGCGGCAGGAAGAATTCGAAAAGAACGATCTTTTACCCGTGATGTTGCGTCCGCTGATCTCGAAATGGATGAACGGCGATATGCGCATTTGGCTGGAAAGTAATTTTGAATAGGTGTGCTATAGTGTTGAGCGTGTTGACCATTGCTCGGATGCGGGCGGTTTCCGCGAAAGTGCCATGGCGGCTTCTTGCAAAAGCAGCGCTTGCGGCCGTGGCGTGGCATGCCTTGCCGTATTGGATGTTCGTGCTCCTCGCGCTCGGTCTGTATTTTGTGCCGGTCTTTCGGCCATTCCCGCTTTTCATACCGTTTCTGGTATTGCTTTTCCTCGCCACGGTTCTGCCTGCCGATTATTTCGGCGCGGCGTTCGTCGGCGTGTCGCTTTTTCTTACGCTCGGCGTGAAGGATCTTGTGCTCGCGAAGCGCGATGAGCGGTATGCGGTGCTCGTTGTCGTGCTCCTGTTCGGAGCGGGCATGTGGTTCTTTGCCGACGCCGGTACCGGCGGGAGCTTGTTCGGAACGTTCGTGCTCGGCGCGCTCTTTTTTGCGCTTACGGCAAGCTATGTCCGAGTGCTCGGCGAGGATCGCGACCTTCCGGCCGAACTTCGCTTGCACCTCCGGGCGTCCGCGCTGGTCTCCGCGCTTCTTCTTGCCGAGTGGACATGGGCGCTTCTCCTGCTTCCACTCTCGGAAACATACCGCTTTGTCCTCTATTTCATCCCTGCGGCGCTCCTCGTGTCGTTCGTTGGCGAATATGCCGCGAACGGTCCTTCGCGCCGCTCTACGCTTACGCACGCATCGCTCTTTATCGGCTCGCTCGTTCTTCTCCTTGCGTCCGTGCAGTGGGGTATCTGAGTTTTGATGTCGCGGCAAGCGACAGCTGACCGAGAGGCGGGGATGCGCTTCGCCAGTTGGCCCGCGGCCGATTTTTGGGTATGATGGTGCGGACATCCATGACCCACGTCATTATTCTTGCCGGCGGGAAGGGGAAGCGCCTGAACTCCGAGCACGAGGGGCCGAAAGTGCTCCGAAAGGTTGGCGGCAAGCCGATCATCCTGCGCATTTTGGAGAATATCCGGCCGATCTGTTCCGACCCGACCATCATCGTCGGTTTTGAAGGGCAGAAGGTCATTGACGCGACCGGGGACCGCTACCGCTATGTATGGCAGGCGGACCAGCTTGGCACCGGGCACGCCGCGCTTCAGGCAAGGCCGTATCTTATGAACGAACCGTTCGCGAATATCGTCGTTATTCCCGGCGATGCTCCCTTTGTTTCCGCGGACATGCTCCGGAAACTTATCGCGGCGCGAGAACGAAAGAATGCCGCGGTCGCTCTGGCGACTGCACAGCCGGCCGATTTCTCCGGTCCGCACCATATTTTCTGGGGTTTCGGGCGCGTCATCCGCGCCGCGAATGGCACTGTTGCGCGCATCACCGAGCTGAAGGATGCGACCGAAGCCGAACGGGAGATCCGCGAGGTGAACTGCGGGTACTACTGTTTCCGCCCCACATGGCTTTGGGAGCATCTTGACCGGCTGGACAATCAGAATGCCGCCAGCGAATTCTATCTTACCGATGTCGTTGGCCTTGCCGTGCAGGGGCGGGAATCCGTCGTCGCGGTGCCCATAGAACATATTGAAGAAGGATTTGGCGTGAATACGCCGGAGGAGCTTGAGACCGCGAACGACCATCTTGTGCATCGGCGCCGGAAACCAGCAGCTCATCATTGACAGAACGTTAAACCGAATATATAATATGTGCCGTTACACTGCATACCTATTCCTATGCGGACCACGGTGAAATCGGTCACAAAACTCATTCTCCCCGTCGCCGGACTCGGCAAACGCCTCCGGCCCCTTACGCTTCGGAAACCGAAGGCGCTTGTGCGCGTGAACGGGGGGCCGCTGTTGGAATACATGCTCAAGGAAGCCGCGGCGAGCGGCATTCAGGAGGTCACCGTCGTTGCGAGCCCGCAACATCGGAAACAATTCGCCGCCTACATCAGGCGGCATCGCGGCGATTTTCCCGGTATCCGGACGTTCATCCTGCGCATTCAGCGGAAGCCGCTGGGTGACGGCCATGCGGTGCTGCAGGCGATAGGGCGGCTCCACAAAGGGGAACCCGTTGCGGTACGATTCGCCGACGATCTTATCCTCACCGATATTCCTCCGCTTGCGTCGCTTATCGGGCAGTATGTGAAGTTTCACGCGCCCGTTCTGCTTCTGGAACGCGTGCCGAAACGCGACGTGAGCCGGTATGGCATTGTTGAAGTGCTTCGGACCGTTTCGCGTTCCCGCGATGGCAGGACTCATGTGCTGAGATCGTTCGTGGAAAAACCCGCGGTCGCCGACGCACCATCAACGCTCGCGGCCGTTGGCGGATATATACTATCCCCGGAATTCATCACAGCGTTGAAGCGCCGCGGAAATGATCTGGTGTCGACCGAGAACGATGCGCTCCGTCTCGCGGATGTCTTTCGTGCGATGCTGAAACAGAAGAAGCGTGTTTGCGGATTTGAATTCCGCGGCAGGCGGTTGGATTGCGGAACGCTGGAGGGTTTTCGCAACGCCGAGCGCGTCATGCATCGGTTGGAACGAACAGCAAAAAGGAAGAAGCGCGCATAGCGTTTGCCGGATGACGTTCTCCGTTGCCGAATTCCGCTGGGAATCCGGCAATTGTTTTTCTTGACTTTTTTGCATTGCCGGATTAGACTCATTGCCGCTTTATGCTATCCGGCAATATGACATTTGATGCGGCAATTTTGAAGAAATCCTTTGAGATAAGCTATGCGCTTGTGCGCACGGCCGATACGATATCGCCCGACCCCTTTGCCGCGCATTTCAAACGGCTTGGACTTGAGGTGCTTTCGGAAACTGCATTGGGGAACGGCAAACAGGCCCTTGCCGCGCTCAGCGCAGTTGAGTACCTTGTGCGTCTTGCCGGAAGCACGGGCGTCATATCATCCAGGAACGGGGAGGTCATCGCCGAGGAGACAACTATGCTCATTGCGCACATCAATGCCGCGCTCGGAGTCCCTTCCGTGAGCGATTTTGATGTCAGCACCGTATTCTCATCCCACGATGCCGTCTTTCAAGAGGGCAGGCGAGTGGTATCGCAAAACGACGAGATCGTTCTCGGAGGCGAAGAAGCTCCCGTGCCAGTAGAGCATTTTGAGGAATCGCCGAGCATAGAAACGATCATAGAAAAACCAAGGAATGAGCTTCATAGCGATATATCTATTCGCGCAAAGATCCGGCAATCGGCAATTTTGGACAAGATCCGGCAATCCGGCAATCTGCCGGATGGTCAAACCGGTTGCCGGATGGCTGATATCCGACACGTTTTTCCGGATGTAAGCGAACGGACGCTTCGCTATGACATCGAACAGCTCATTAGCGATGGGTACGTGGAGCGGATGGGGAACAGCGGCCCGGCGACCACCTATCGGGTGCGGGAGATATCCACAGCGTAACTATTCGGTGACACTCGTCGTTTCCTATCTGCGTAGGGGTGGTTTGGGCTTGCAAAGCCCTCCCTCTCTAGGTACCATAAGGGTACTAACGGTCCGGTGTGAGGCTGGATCAACTTCGAGGAGCTAGAAATTAGCCATTAAGACTTAGACCGCGGTAGGTCGCGTACTAAGTCTTAGCCGACTAAGTCCCGGTTCCTTGCGTTGCTCACCTCGCCTTGACCGGCGAGTTCTTTTTATTTGCAACCACGGGCATTTGTTGATTGTTCTCCGGGTATACCTCCCGCCAACCTCACGGACGGCGAGGCCCATCCCGGCCCCCAAAGCCGGGGCGGGACGAACCATCCGCGAGACGGTCGGTAGTCAGCAGGTGACCCTTTACCCATCAATAAAAAACACAACTAATACAGCACTAGCAATGAGTAAAAAATTGATTTCGGCAACGCTTACGGCGACCACCTCGGTGTGGCTCTCCGGAGCGATGCTCCTCATGCCGGTTGCTCACGCACAGTCCGTTGATGCTTTGCAGGCCCAGATCGCGTCGCTTTTGGCGCAGATCACGGCGTTGCAGGCTCAGATCGGAGCTTCTTCTGGCGGCTCCATGTCGTACACCTTTACTCGCGACCTCACCGTGGGTTCAAAGGGTGACGATGTGAAAGCTCTCCAGCAGTTCCTGAACTCGCACGGCGCCCAAGTGGCGGCGAGCGGTGCGGGTGCTCCGGGCAGTGAGTCCACCTATTTCGGTGCGCTCACGAAAGCGGCTGTTGCCAAGTGGCAAACGGCTCAGAACATTTCGCCGGCAGCGGGGTACTTCGGTCCGAAGACCCGCGCGGCAGT
>JBEEJO010000058.1:0-4754 GCA_041169145.1 Candidatus Parcubacteria bacterium
GATCCCGCAGCTGCCCTAAACGAGACTCTTGGGAACGACCACAAAACCCCGCATATGTCGGGGTTTTGTGATTTTCCGACCGCTGTGATGTAATAGAAACGATGTTCGGGCTGTTCAAGAAGTATTTCGTTCCGCACCCGGAAAACGACCACCAGCCGCACATCCTTCGGGTAGAGGCGATTCTCGTGATGCTTGCCGCGGTGTTCGTGGTGGAGACGCTTTTTTTGGCGCATATACTCGTGCTGGGCAGGAGCGGACTGCTTGCTGCCATTGCCACGAATGTTTTGATCGACCGAACGAACGACGCACGGCTCGCGGAGGGCCTTCCGGCGCTCACCGTGAGCCCGCTCCTTGCGCGTGCCGCGACGATGAAGGCTGAGGATATGGCAAAGAACGGATACTTTGCGCACACAAGTCCGCAAGGCACGACACCTTGGCATTGGTTTGATGAAGCAGGATATCGCTATTTTCGCGCCGGCGAGAACCTTGCCGTGAACTTCGTTGAATCGAATGATGTCGTCACTGCGTGGATGAACTCGCCGAAGCACCGGGAGAATATTGAGAATGGCAAATATACGGAGATCGGCGTCGGCACAGCGCGGGGAACCTACCAAGGGAAGGAGGCTACATTTATCGTTCAGCTGTTCGGCCTGCCCCGAGTCGAGTCGATGGGCTTACCCGTTGCCGTCGCAACGGCCGAAACCGTAGGGTCAGCAGCTCCTGCACCTGTGCCCCAGCCAGTCGCAATACCGAGCGAGAGCGCTAAACCGGCGATAGTGCCGCCCTCGCCCGCGGAGGTCGCCGGCATCGAAACGCCGACGGACAATACCATTGTCGTATCAGGCATCGCGGAAGTGGAAACACAGATCCCACCCTCGAAGATGGGAGAAGTAAAGCGGTATGCAAAACTGCTTGAGCGCCTTGCGTCATCGCCGAAAACGCTCGCACAAACGTTCTATCTTGCGCTTGCAACGCTCGTAGCGCTCGCGCTTGCGTTCGTGTTCTTCCTTCGCGCGCACGTGCCACATCCACGCATCGTGAAGCACGGTATCATATTCCTCATTTTCGTTGGTGCGATCGTTCTGCTCAACCAGTACGTTGCGCTCGCTTCAGCGAGCGTGCTCTAATACCATATCGTATGGACCCGCAACAACAGAACCAACTCGAAGAATACATCCGTCGCGCACGGGAAGCTGGGGTGTCCGATGAAACGATCCGCGGCGAGTTGCTGAAAGCTGGTTGGGCCGATGCGGATATTCCGCTCGGGACCCGGCCGAATTCTGGAACCGTTCGAGTGCGGCTCTGGCCAATAGTATTTATAGGATCGCTGTGCTATGTCGTGACCGTTCTCACGACACTTTTCATTTCGTGTCGCTTGTTCACATGCGAGGGAATGGCGATCTTTTGGCATGCTCCCGTGGCGGTTGCGCTCGGTGGCATCGCCCTCTCGATCGTATTCTTTGGATATCTCTGGCTGGCCGTTCCGAACAGAAGTTTGATACGGGCACTTGCATTCACCGCGATCTGCGTTGTCGCGAACAACATTCTTCTGATCACGCCGCTTGTGATTTATGTCACGGCGATCGCCTATGCGTATCGCGATCTTGATCCGCGCGCTCCGCGGCGCCAGGGGCTGCCTCTTTTTATCGCGATACTGATCGCCGGTGCATCATTCATCGATCGCGCTTTGGTTCCGTTCTTTTCTAATGGGAAATTTTATTGGATCAATACCGTCGAATATTTCGGCATCTTTCTGGTGCTCGTTGCCGTTGCGTGGGTACTGATCCGTCGGGAGGCGCCTTCTTTGGTGCGATGGGCATTGTCTGCGGGTATCGCTCTTTCGTATATCATATTTTCCATAACAACCACGATGTTCAGGGTTCAAAGTGCCGGAGATTTGGTGGTAGTGGGGGATGGCGGACAGCGGACGGAGGCGGTTAGCGTCGCTACTGCGCCGTTAGTGGTGGATGAGCCGTACATGCCCGACGGTATTCATGCCGTCGGTATCAAAGTTCGTTTCAACCTTCTCCTCAAAAATGCCGCGTTCGGGAGCGAAGTGCGTCCCGATCTATTTCGCACCGTTCCATCGTACCTGGACCGCGCCGCGGAGCAAAATATCGTGGACATCCTGGGCTCTTCAGCAGGACTCAATATCACGTGTTGGAGAGATATTTCCGAACCGGACGATTCCTGCATCAGCAATACATTCTATCAGGAACCGAATAAGACCTATACAATGGAGGCCATCTATATGCCTCGATTCGTGGGGGATGGCTGTCACGAGGAGATATCGGGCGAGCTGCCGCGTATGCAATGGGAGATCCAATTTATGCGGTTTGTGTACAAAGACGAAGAAAGTGCTCGAAAGAGATATCTTTCGCTGGCCATCATCGATCCGAACCCTGTTCGTGTCGGATTACAGCACGACTATGATGTAAACGAATTCTATCGGAACGCGATTGAGCTCTATCCGAACGTTTGTCGTTGAACCGGGTCTACGTTCCTCGTCTGTTTCTGCGACGCCTGGAGGGGCTCTTGCATCGTGCCGCGAAGAGCAGCGAACAGATCTCGCCGGGCCATGTGAACGGGCTGATGTCCGTTTTCTGGCAGCCGTGGGGTAGGCGAGTCGATCCCATTATGCTGAACCGGCCGGAAGCAAAGGTCTACGCCCGCTGTTCGTGGTGGCATCACAACTATTATCGAAGGAGGAAAAAGCCCCGGTGCCGCATGGCGCCGGGGTTCGACATTTTCCAAAAAACCGTACACTATAGGTACTTCGTAATGAAAAACAAAGGAACGGTGTTCGTCGGTATGTCGGGCGGAGTGGATTCTTCCGTCGCAGCATATCTATTGAAGCGTGAAGGATACGACGTAATCGGCGTCTTCATGCGTTGTTACAACATTGATGGTTGCGCAGAACAGGATGCCGAGGACGCACGCCGCGTCGCCGGACATCTTGGTATTCCGTTCTACGTGTGGGATTTTGAAGAGGAGTATAAGAAGCGCGTGGTGCAATACATGGTGGACGGCTATCGGCACGGACTCACGCCGAATCCGGATGTGGAGTGCAATCGCGAGATAAAGTTCGGGCTCTTTTTTGACCGCGCGCGTTCGCTCGGCGCGGATTTTGTGGCGACCGGACATTATGTGCGTCTCCGCCGGGGAATGCTCTGCGCGGCGAAGGACGCGAACAAGGACCAATCCTATTTTCTTTGGACACTCACCCAGCGCGAGCTCGCGCACTGCCGGTTTCCGATAGGGGAATATACGAAGCCACAGGTGCGGGCCATCGCGCGGCGCGCGAATCTTCCGACCGCGGACAAGAAAGATTCCCAGGGCGTCTGTTTTTTGGGCAACGTTGCCGTGAAAGATTTCCTCAAGCGGTATATCAAGCCGAAACAGGGCCGTATCGTAACGGCGGACGGCACGGTCGTAGGAAGGCACGAGGGCGCGTATTTCTATACTATCGGCCAGCGGCACGGGCTGGATCTTAAAGAAAAGAATGCCGCGCTCCGCATCCGCGGCGAACACAGAACGCGACCGCATTACGTCGCGGCGAAGGATGTGAAAAAGAACATCCTGATCGTCGCGGAAGGGGAGAATAATTCCGCGTTGTATCAAAAGGACGTCGCGCTTGGCGGCGTGAACTTCATCGATCCACACCATTCCAAGATCCTCAAGGATGGTGGAATGTCCGTACTCGCGCGAGTGCGGTATCGCCAGCCGCTCTCACCGGCAAAACTGCGCGCGCTCGGACGGGGACGGTATCGGCTCGCGTTCGCAAAGCCTCAGAAGTTCGTCGCGCCCGGCCAATCGGCGGTTTTCTACTTGCCTGGCCATAGCGGAGGGAAGGCGGGTTTGAAGAGCGAGCTCCGAGTGCTTGGTGGCGGGATTATCCTATAAAAAGTACGACCCCCGGCGAACGCGATGAATGCGTGCCGGGGGAATGATACGGTGGCGGGGCTGGCGGTGGCGTCCAGGAGGATTTTTTTGTCTCGCTATGCCTGCGATAGCACAGGGACGGGAATCGACCCATTCTCGGGCTGTGTGCCGACATCGGCGCCCAGATGTGTATTCTGAGAACCTACGACCGAACTCCAACCGCCAGCCCCGCCGTGGCGGACTGTGATATCTATGACAAAACCTGGACTATTATAGTATATCGGTAATATATTGTCAAATTCCATAAACGTGCTATACTCCTGCCCAGTTGAACGTTTTCAATGCGCGAGGAGGCGCGATCTATGAGCAGAAGCGATATCAGAGTGGAGCAGGTCGTTGCGGAGCTCAAGAAGGAGAAGATGGCTTTTGCCCGGAACGGCGAAGTCGTGATCTCTGCACCGCACGGTTTCAGCGCTGGCGACCTGAAGAAGCTTCAGGACAGGCTCAAAGTCGTCGGCATCAAGGCCAGGGCGAAACTGACAAGGCCTCCTGTGATCGTCATCAAGGACGTCAAGACGAAATCGCGCTAGGTCGTATCGCCGGCCTGCTGCGGGGATTCCCTGCGGCAGGCCGCGTTGTTTTTGTGGTAGGATTTTTCAGTATGATCATCGTTTTTACGGGCGACGGAAAAGGCAAGACCACGGCATCCTTGGGTCAGATGGTGCGCATCACGGGGCGTGGCAAGAAGGCGCTCATGATCCAGTTCATCAAAGGGCCGTGGAAAAGCGGGGAGGACGAGTTTGGTGCGCGGTTCACGATCGCAAAGGACCGATTTGAAATTCGGAAAATGGGCAAGGGATTCGTCGGCATTC
>JBEEJO010000059.1:0-4722 GCA_041169145.1 Candidatus Parcubacteria bacterium
GCAGTGACGAGTTGGCGCAGGGCGCTCGGGTAAGATCCGACCTTCGCTTTATACGCCGCGGCGGCCGCCTCAATAACGGTAAAAAGATCCAACCGTTCCACATAAGATTTTGCCCGCGCGCGGGTCTTGTCGTCTCCCGCCGCCCGCGCAATGGCGCTCCACACCTCCCTGGTCCTTGCTCGAAGCAGGGGCGAGGTGCCGAAGTTGGCTGAGAACTTCTGGATACCGGCGGGTGTGCCGGGGGTTTTTCCGGTAATGTCGTAGAATTTCACCGCCTGTTCAAAATCCCCCTTATCCAGTTGGTATAGCGAGGCGGTATAGAACGGGATGCGCCAATCCGGATCCGCCTGCGTCGTGCCGATGCGGCCGACCTCTATGGCTTTATCTACCCGCGCACCGTATTGCCGGGCAAGCGGCAATGCGATGACCGTATAGGCGTAGGGAAAACTAAACTTCGGATCCAGTTCGTTGATCAACTTGAGATTTCCGAAAAACAGCGCCTGCCCGTTCGGGAAACCCGGTATTTCCGAGATGGTCTGGAGCCACAAAAAGGATGCGATGGCGGAATTCAGACCGAGACCGCCCGCACGAATGGCGAGCGCCGAAAACGCTTCGGGCGGCACAGCGACGCTGGGCCGCGCATGGTCGTAGAAGGTCTGTGCGCCGATGATCGCCGCAAGGAACAGCACGATGCCGAGCGCCGCAAAGAGGCCGAAGGTCAGCCGATCAGAGCTCGCGGCGGCGGAAGAAGAGCCAGCTGACATACAGCAGTGCGGCAATGTAGATGCCGCCGTAGGCGACCGCGGCGACTACCACGGTTGGCGTCAAAGCGACCTGGTGCACGACGAGATCCCGAATATTGAACTTTTCCAGATTCGGCAGCACCGTGTAGAGGGCTTGAATGATCATGTAAGCCGTCCCGCTTATGGTCTTTGCTTGCTCCAACGCCGAGCCGAGCAAATGCCCGGTGAACAACACGAGAATGGCGCAGACGGTGGAGGTCATTGGGGAAGCGACCGCCGAAAGGCAGATGAGGAGCGCAACGAACACCCCAAGCTCCACAAGCTCGAATCCGATGGCCAAGAGCCCCCACGTATCCATACCACCCCCCTCGTAGGCGACTACGGCGAGATAGATGGCCGCCATAATGCCGACCGATAGGGCAACCGCGGCGAACATACCCAAGAACTTGCCCACTACCACTTCTCCGCGCGTCACGGGTTTCGCCAGTACGAAGTAGAGCGTTCGGCGCTCGATCTCTTTATAGAGAATGGACGAGCTGAGAAAGATGGTCGCAAGCAAACCGAACACGTAGACCCCCGCAAGTCCGAAACTGCGTATCATCATAAGATCACCGAGCGACAAGGCGCCGAGAAAAATAACCAGGAGGATATACAGCGTGGCAAATCCCAAAATGCCAGCGAGTACGCGATCGCGGATCGCTTCGCGGAACGTATTCAGGGCGATGGCACATGCGCGTTTCATCTTTTTTCTTTCTGGTGCCGTTCTATGGTTTCTACGAAACGGTCCTCCAGCGGTTTCCCGGCGCAAAATTCCCGCACCGGACCTTCGTAGAGAAGTTTGCCTTCGTGCAGGATGCCGATGCGATCGCAAATGGCTTCCACATCCGCGAGAATGTGCGAGTTGAAAAAAACGGTTCGCCGCGGCGTGCTCAGTTCGCGGATGATATCTTTCACCTCTTTCCGGCCGATGGGATCCAGGCCATCCAGCGGTTCATCCAAGAACAAATAATCGGGATCGTTCACGAGCGCTTGCGCGAATCCGAGTCGCTGCTTCATACCCTTGGAATACGTCGAGATGGGACGGTCCTTCGCGTGGACAATGCCCGCAAGCGTGAGCAGCCGCATATGATGCTCGTCGGACGGATGTTTCGCGAAGAGCGAACCGCAAAACCGCATGAATTCCATGCCGGTCAGCCGATCGTAGAAGTAGGGCGCTTCCGGCATGAAGCCGACGCGTTCCCGGATACGCTGATCCGTCGCGGCAAGTTCGCCGATGCGGATGTCACCCTCGGTCGGATTCAAAATACCGACCGCCATTTTCATCGTCGTGGTCTTCCCCGCTCCGTTCGGACCCAAAAACCCGAATATCGTGCCGGAGGGAACCTTGAGATCCAGGCCACGGACCACTTCTTTCTTTCCGTATCGCTTTTTGAGGCCTCGTATCTCTATCACGCACGTATTCTAGAACAAAAAACGGCATCGGGGAAAGCCGATGCCTCCGCAGGGAGGGCGCGGGGAACAAAGCCCAAGCGATTCGTCGCAAAGCGAGAATCTTTTTCAATCTCTACTCCCGCGAGACGCTTTGAGTGTAGCACGTTTTCCCCAGCCGCAAGCATACTTATCCACATACACTAAACAGCTTCACGACATATTACGAACAAGATGCGGTTTTATCTATGGAAAGATCCTTTCATTCATGACCGCGAAGTGGAAGGAGGCTGCTTATCGCGCTTTTTCGGCTTCGCCGGCTGAGGCTCTCCCCGCGCGGAGTCATAAGCGAGGATCGCGAGATAATAGATAGGCAGTGTTTTGATTTTTTGACGCAAAAATGGAGTTGCCGACGTCCGATCTTTGCGAGCGACGACGTGGACCGTTCCGTTTGTTCAAAAAATCAAGCTCAGCGAGTATTATTTTCGCGATCGAAGCCGGTTTCGCCCATGGAAAGCCGGAGGAAAGTTATCCACAGCTCGTGGATTTGCCCATATCCCCCGCTTTGCTATCCTTTGATCAGGACCTTCCAACTAAATGACGTTCGGCCTACTGTGCCGAACACACCATGGGGACGAGAGGAACTATTCCGCTCTACAACTACACACTTTCACTTTTCACCGCATCACCTTGATGCACCCTGACCCTCTTCCTCCCCGCGAACTCACTCCGCTCCTTCGGGACCGGAGTGTTTTCAATTTTAGGGGGCAGAAAAATACCCGCACACGATGCGGGTATTCCTCTTTTTTGAACGCACTTGAACTAATCCCCTATTAGCAATCGTATCGCCGCCCGTTCCAGATCGGATATCGTTCCTCCCTGGATGTCGTGGTGCATCGCGGTGATGCTTTCGACCGTCGAGCCATGTGCATCCTTAATATAATTCCCCTCTAAATAGCCGATTTTCCGGCCGCTCCCGTCATAGATATCGTTCTCCCTGAAATATCCGAGTTTTTTGCCGTGCACATCGTAGATGTCGTTCCCCGCAAAATACCCGAGTTTTTGCCCGCCACGCGTAACGTCATTCCCGACAATTTTGATCATGGATTTAGTATAATCTTTTGCCCTTTTTTGACCACTCCGTAAGCTTTCCGGCCGCTATTTCCACCGGTTCAGCACGGCGGAATTCGCGAACCGTTGCTTGTGGGACAATCCGTTCATGGGGCGAACGATCCAGCGCGCGGACAAGCCAGTGAAGATCTTTCTCGTCGGTGAGCCAGCCGCGTTTCAGATACGGTCGCAGATCGAATGGCTGCGAAAAACTTCGAAGCGTCTTCCTGCCATCGTCCAGAAAGTATTCGTGGAAATACGAAAGGGCAAGTTCACGTACGGTTCTATAGACCGGCTCCCGATACCGCAGGACAGCGTGGTTCGTCTTGGATACCGCGCCCCAATAGCTCCGGCGCTTGAATAGCGCAACGACATGGTCGCCATCCGGCATCGCGGGATCCGTCCAAAGGTCCAAAAGAAGCGGCGGCTCGCCATTCATTAGAAATGCCGCTGCGGCGAGAAGCGCCCCTTCGAAACAGTGTGCGGTGCGATCGCGGAGCACCCGGCGGGGCGAGCGATAGGTCTCGCCATGCAATTCAAAATTCGTCGGGAGCGTGTTCAGAAAATCCTGTACCTTGTGCGGTGCACCGAGCCGTCGCAATGCAACGAGTTCTTTGCCCGTCAAACCATAGGTCATGGCGTCATTCCTATCCCGCGGCGAACGGCGGCCTCGGCCCGTATCGCATACTGCAAGAACGTGAAGACGAGAACGTTGAAGATGAGGTTTGGTATGGCGATAAGCTGGACGCGGTAGAACAGGAAGAACTGCGTGAGAAAGATGGAAACAAGCACCGCGCGTTTGAACCAAAGATACGCCTCTCCCCGAGAGCGCCGCAGGCGCAGGATACCCGCGACAACGCAGAGCGCCGAGAGCGCGCTCATGGTGACCTCCCCCCACTCCCGCACGGCAAGCTCCGGAGCCGGAATATCTCCCGCCGCACGTACCAGCATCACCGCAAAAACGGCGATGAGCGCGATGAACATCCAGGATTCCGCCCGCTTTCCCGATCGGCGGCCATCCACGACCCGGAACGACGCAACAACAAGCGCGACGAGCCAAAAAAGCGTTGCACCGGCTCCATGGATGACCTTTGGTATCGTGATGAGTTGGAGTACGGCATTCAGCGCGAACAGGGAAACGAGTCCTGTTTCGTAAAAACGGTTCCGCACAAGATGTCCGTATGCGGCCTGCGCGGTCTTCCGGGCCCTGCCAAGCCACCCGTCACGGCGCTCGTGGACACTGACCACCCCGAGCACGCCGGCAAGGGCGAGCGCGGCGGGATCCGACGACCGCGACTTGCGCAAGAGCGCGAGTGCTTCGTCGCGTTCAGTGGTGTCCACACGGCGAAGTACGGCTTCCTTGGCGAGCTCGAACGCATTCGCGACATACTCTTCCGAGCGGAGCTCCTCGCTCGCCAGGATACGGACGAGAAAATATACC
>JBEEJO010000060.1:0-4666 GCA_041169145.1 Candidatus Parcubacteria bacterium
CACGGAGAATGTCATGCCGCTCGAGCCGTTCCGCAAAAAGTATGAGTCGTTCGGCTGGCACGTCTTAGAGATCAACGGGCATAGCTTTGAAGAGATCGTCGCCGCGGCGAACGAAGCAAAGGCTATCTATGAACAGCCGACCGTCGTCATCGCCCATACGATACCCGGGCGGGGGGTGAGTTTTATGGAGTACGATTATCTGTGGCACAGTAAAACGTTCAAGGCGGGGGAGGCAGCGGAGGCGCTGAAGCAGCTTCGGACATTAGGTGGTAAAATACAGTCGGAGCATCAATAAATATCCATTACTAAAGCCATGGACACATCCGCAAAAAGCACTCCGCGGGACGTATTCCTCTATCTTTTCGCGACCGTTGCGCTCTATTTTTCCGCCGGCAGCATCATTAATCTGCTCTTCGCCCACATCGAAGCCGGGTTTCCTGATCCGCTCGAGCAGTATTACGATCCGAGCGGAACCATGCGTTTGAGCATGGCACTCCTCATCATCATTTTTCCGGCATATCTTTGGGCATCGCGGTTCCTGCACCGTGACCTGCTGGCGAACCCCGAAAAGAACGATATCCGCGTACGTAAATGGCTCTTGTATCTCACGCTCTTTCTGGCCGCTCTGCTCATCATCGGTGATCTCGTCGCGCTCATCTACAGCTTTCTTGAGGGCGATCTGACCGTTCGGTTCCTGCTGAAGATCGCCGTCGTCCTTGCGGTCGCCGGCGCGGTCTTTTGGTACTACCTCTACGATCTCCGTGCGAAGGCCTCGCCGCTTGAGCCGCGGGCATTGTGGTTCGTCCGTCTTGTGATGGGTGTTGTCGCGGTCACGGTCATCTGCGGATTATTCGTTGCCGGTTCGCCGTTCCGCCAGCGCCTCGTGCGATTCGATGCCCAGAAAGTGAACGATCTTCAAGGTGTCCAGTCGCAGGTGATCAATTATTGGCAGAGGAAAGACGTCTTGCCTCAGACCGCGGAGGAACTTCGCGACGATATTTCCGGCTATGTCCCGCCAAAGGACCCGCAAAGCGCCGCCGCGTATGAATATCGCGCGACCGGTGCGCTCTCCTTTGAGCTTTGCGCTGAGTTCAACCTGCAGTTTACGGAAGGAGATGGGGCGACGAAACCGGTATATGGTCCGATGGGTCAGCGATTTGCCGAGAGTTGGAACCATGAAGCGGGCCGTGTCTGTTTTTCGCGAACTATCGATCCTGAGCTGTACCGATTGGAAAAATCAGCGCCGCCCGCGCAATAAGCAGAATTTTAAACTTATGGATCATATCGTTGTACAATCACCAAACGCGCGGCTCATGGCTGCGTTCAAGTACTGGATTTCCGGCGGGCTCATTCGCGATCCGCGCTCAGCCATTTACTTCCTCGGGATGCTGACCGCCGTTGCGTTGTTCTTGATGTTCTATCTGTGGCAGATAACTGCGGCGTATGCCGCCATTCAGAACAATCTGGCGACCGAGACGACCTATTTTTCGCTCCGCGGGCGAGTGCTCAGGAGCGGCGCATCGGCGGCGGGTGCATGGAAGACGTATTTGAACGACGATAAGGGATTTGAGTTCAAGTATCCGGCTGCTTGGACCTTTGACGACCGGGTTGCGAACAATATCGTGGTTACGCCCGGGAGGCCGAGGGGTTTGAGCGAATCCGACCAGTTGAAGATCGGGGATACATGGCCGAGTTTCCGGGTAACGATATATCCCAACAGCAAAGGATTAAGCGCCGCGGCGTATTATGACCGCAT
The DNA here is from genome assembly GCA_041169145.1 of Candidatus Parcubacteria bacterium. Lineage (GTDB taxonomy): Bacteria > Patescibacteriota > Minisyncoccia > UBA6257 > 2-01-FULL-56-20 > DATJQA01. The sequence continues at coordinate 1,757 of JBEEJO010000060.1, forward strand.
AACGGCGCCGCGCCTCCGGGACGATATTGAGCACGGAGCGGTGGAGGTATCGCTCGGCGGACGCTCTGCGATGCAATTCACCGAACTTGGCGTGACCGAGCGTTGGTTCTATTTGATCGGGAGCGATACGCAGATGTTCGAGTTCTCGTTCGACGTCGATCCACCATCCGCTTTCGGCGAATTGGAAGATACCTTTGATGCGATGGTGCGTTCGGTCGTAATCAAATAACCGTTGGCCATGCACGAATCTCGGCCACAGTATTTCTTTTACGCTGTGGCATTTATGCTGTTCGCCGGTTTGCTTTTGCTCATCGAGGTCTCCGCGACCCGCACCGCATTGGAGACGCAGCTTGCCGCCCCTATCGCGCGGATCCCGCGGCACCCGCCTGTGGCGCAAAACTTGGCCGACACCGCAAGCTGGCAAACCTACCGGAACGAGGAGTACGGATTTGAGTTCAGGTACCCGGGGGATTGGGAAATCAATAGTATGGTATCGGATGTAACGGGCGAGTTTTTTGTTGAAGGAAGAAATCTCGACCGCCGCATTTTTTTTGTAAAACCAATGGGGACTCCGGGCCTTGAATTTATTAGCAGCTACACAACTTCCACTGCTGTCGTTGGGAGCTACTCGGCTGTTCGAACCGATTATCATTCGACCGAAGGACCAGATGGGGTTCGCATCGTTGTTGCAGGCAATCCACGCTTCCCCAATCTTACGATATGGTTCAGCTCAAACAATATGAATCATTGGGAGGAATTTAATTCAGTCCTCTCCACCTTCAAATTTATAAAATAACCCCATGAACACCAAGGGTTTCGTGCCTCCTATTCTCCTTATCGTCGCCGCAATCGCCGTTTTGGGAACCGTCGGCTATTTTGCGTTGACGAAAACACAATCTCCTGTCGCGCAACAGTGCACGATGGAAGCAAGGCTTTGCCCCGACGGGAGTGCCGTCGGCCGCACGGGGCCGAACTGCGAGTTCGCGGAATGCCCAGGTAGCGGAACACCAATAATGACCGAAGATGAATCCTATCTCGCTTGTGGTTGCGGTTGTTGTGGCGACGCAGAGCCGGTCACGCAATGCCTCTATCGTTCGAGAGGCGGCGACCTCGCCGCTATTCAAAAAAGCGATGAGGAACTGGCGGCAAGTCCTTCATGCGCGGTCGCGGGCTGCAGCATGGGAACACTCTATAAATATTGTGATGAAGAAAGCACGGCTAATCGGCAAACCTACCGCAACGAGCAATACGGATTCAGTGTTGCGCTACCGGAGAGTTGGGCCGGGTATACGGTTGTTCAAGGGACGCGCGAAGTCCGGGATGTGAGTAGTGGCAACGTAGTCGGAACAGCGCCGACCATTTCTATCCGGCATCCTGCATGGACAGCCGCCGCGCCACGCCAGGATATTCCCATCGATGTTTATACGCTCGCACAATGGCAGAAGATTACGAACGAGGTATATGCCGTAAGCGCCGCGCCCATTCCGCCCTCGGAACTCGGACGCAATTCAACATACGTCTTCGCCCTTCCGGCTCGATACAACTATGCCTACGCAACCGGCTGGGAAGAAGTGCAGAAAATAATTGACGGGAAGCCATTAACGACATTTGAATCACGGAACGGGACAAAAACATTCTGCGGCGGCATCGCGGGTATTGCGTGTCCAGCGGGATATCGGTGTGCATACGACGGCACTTATCCGGATGCCGGCGGACATTGTGTCCAGAGTCCCGTAAAAACTGTTCCGTAGAGTGTGATAAAATAAGCACATGCTTAATCCGGTAACAAAATTGAATCCGAAAATTTTTGACGCTGACGTAGAACAGAAGCCGACCCGGGATGGATTTGGCGTCGGGCTAGTCGTCGCAGGGGATGAGAACAAGAACGTGGTGGCGCTTTGTGCGGACCTCGTGGAGTCCACGCGCATGGAAGCGTTCGCGAAAAAGTATCCGGAACGATATATCGAGGTTGGCGTTGCCGAGCAGAACATGGCGGCCATCGCCTCCGGGCTTGGCGTGTCCGGCAAGATACCGTTCATTGCTTCATATGCGACGTTCTCTCCCGGCCGCAATTGGGAGCAGATCCGGACGACCATTTCCTACAGCGATTCCAATGTGAAGATCGCCGGGCATCACGCCGGCATTTCCGTCGGTCCGGACGGCGCGACCCATCAAGCGATAGAGGACATCGCCACGATGCGTGTGATGGCGAATATGAAGGTCATCGTGCCGTGCGATGCGATAGAAGCGAAGAAGGCGACCATTGCCTCGGCAAGCATCTGGGGACCCGTGTACCTTCGCCTCGCGCGGGAGAAGACGCCCATTATGACGACCGAAGCGACGAAGTTCGTTCCGGGAAAGGCAAGCATCTTTTGGGAATCAAAGAAACCGAAAGTCGTGATATTCGGTTGCGGCGGCCTTTTGCATAACGCGTTGTTAGCCGCACGCGAGCTCGAAAAGAAACACAAGATCCCATCCGTTGTCGTGAACGTGCATACGATAAAGCCGCTGGATGAGCAGGTCGTCGTTCAGCTGGCGAAAAAGATCGGCGCAGTCGTTACTGTCGAAGAACATCAGGTCGCGGGGGGATTGGGCGGTGCGATCGCGGAATGCTTGGCGAAACACGCGCCGGTTCCGATGGAGTTCATCGGGATGCAGAACGTCTACGGCCAATCCGGTGCGCCGGCGGATTTGGTGAAGCTCTACGGCATGGATGCTCCGGCGATCGTCGCGGCCGCGAAACGGGTCATCCGGCGCGCATAGTATCCTCTTTGCTATACTAGAACCCATGGACCAATACGATTTTGTGGCGATAGGCGATATCGTGACCGACGCCTTCATTCGGCTTGCGGATCCGCATATCCACGCAAACGTTGACCGCGAGAACCGCGAGCTCTGCATGAGTTTCGG
>JBEEJO010000061.1:0-4508 GCA_041169145.1 Candidatus Parcubacteria bacterium
CTCATATTCTTCACGGGTATTTCCCTGAAGCCCGTACTCGCTTTTCCAGGATACCTGAGAAGTGGCGTGAGCATCGGCGATGCTCGAAGCGCTTTCAATGCAATAGCTGCGCAATATCCACAACATGAGATATTTGCCGCGCCAACGCTGTGGGTTGTGTCGGACGAATACCAACGAATGCACTATCTCGGCGATATCCTGCCGTCCGTCCCGCTGCCCGGAAAGCGTATCGTTCTGCTTGATCGGAACTATCTTCGGGGAAGCGACAGTTTTGCGCTTGAGATCCCCAAAGAAGCCGAGGGATGCCCGCCTGTCGCCGATGCGCTTGCCCGGGGAGTTCCGCGCTTGTTCGGCGTAGAGCTCGCGAAAACCGTGCCGGGATACGGGTTCGTGGCGTATGTATGCGAATAGCGAACGATCATTGATTTTGCGTTCTTCTGTGGTAATCTGTTGCAACAAGCTCGAGTACATCCGGAGACATCTAAGTTCGCACATGAACATAACAGTGAAACGCTCGGGCTTCATCCCATTGACCACGCGGAAGGATCTTCGTCGGGGAGACCTTACCGTTGCGGAAGCCATAAAAGACATTCCGTTTCCCATTCGCCGGGTGTACGTTATTCATCACACAAAGCAGAATTCGCTCGCTCGGGGAAGTCACGCACACAAGACATTGAAACAGGTCTTCGTCTGTGTGAATGGGTCGTTTGTCCTCGGTCTTGACGACGGAAAACGCAAGCAAAAGATACTGATGAATCAGCCATCGCTCGGCATCATCATCGGTCCGAAGCTCTGGCATACGATGAGCAAGTTTTCCAAAGATTGCGTTATGATCTCTTTTGCGAGCGACCACTATCGCGAGACCGACTACATCCGTTCCTACGACGAGTTCCAGGCGTTCGTCAAAAAGAGAACATGACCTCCAAGAATAAAAAGACCGTTCTCGTCACCGGCGCATTGGGCCACATCGGTTCGCGGCTTATCCGCGAATTCTCGCCCGAACTTGTGGAGCGGGTCGTTATCGTAGACAACCTCTTGACCCAGCGATACGCATCGCTCTTCGACCTTCCACCGTCCATACGCTACGAATTTCATGAGGACGATATCCGCACGGCCGACTTTGCGAAATATCTGAAAGGCGTTCACGCGGTCATTCATCTCGCCGCTATCGTGGACGCCCCATCGTCGGTTGAGAAGCCAGAAGAGACGATGGACGTGAACTTCAAAGGCGCGGCGCGCGTCGCTGACGCATGTCTCGCAGCAAACGTTCCGATGCTCTTTCCCTCAACGACGAGCGTCTATGGCTCTCAGGCGGCGCTTGTTGACGAAACCTCCACAGAGCTCAAACCCCAGAGTCCGTATGCGGACTCAAAGATTCAAGCAGAGGATCACATCCGTGGACTCAAAGCGAAAGGGCTTCGGTCCGTCATCTGCCGCTTCGGCACTATTTTCGGCTATTCCATCGGCATGCGGTTCCAAACCGCGGTCAACCGGTTCACCTGGCAAGCAGTGAACGGAACGCCGCTCACGGTTTGGAAGACTGCCTGGAAGCAGAAGCGTCCATACCTGGACCTCGGAGATTGCGTGAAAGCCATCAACTTCATCTTGGGGCGCGACATTTTTGACGGCGAGACATACAACATTCTCACGACCAATGCGACGGTTGAAGATATTGTTACGACCATTCAGCAGTTCGTTCCGGCGGCGGAGGTGAAATATGTAGACTCGGCCATTATGAATCAGCTGTCGTACGAAGTGAGCGACACAAAGATCCGCGCGCTCGGGTTCGCGCCAACGGGGGATCTTCAGCAAGGAGTCGGGGAGACGGTAGATAAACTCCGCGGTATCCGTCTCGGTAAACGATAAGTTGCATAATTTAATAATTTGTGTTATTATAGCACAGGCTTATTTGACGCGGCTTTTCATTGCGCGAACAGCGCAGAAAGAGAGGCTTCCGTGGACCTGGATGTGATGCCGGACAACGAGCGAACGGAGCTACTCGTCCAAGTGTTCGGGTGGATCCAGCGCCGTCGCGGGTTCCTACCTCGGGCGGCCTACTGGGCGCGCCTCCTGGCGTTCCCAGTCGTCTATCACGAGGTTGTGACGTTCGCGCCCTCGGACGATGGCGAGGAATGGGAAGTGCTCCTCGACGGCGCGCGCGAGCGCCCCGCGGACGATCAATTCTACGCGGGCAAGCTCTGCACGCAGGGGAGTACCGTGATGATGCGCCAGAGCTTCACGCAGCTTTCAGCGCGTCACATGCAGGAGGAGTCACGCATCTTGTTCGGCTCAACCGATGACTTCCAATTCTGCGGCCTGTCGGTGGCGCCGTGGACGAAACGCGACCACGCCTACGTGGTGGTGTTCTCGCGTCTCCTTCCCCGGAAGCCGAAAGCGTACCAGGGGATCTGGGTCTCTGTGGACCGGCTTGCCGACGCAGGCGTTGCGGCATCCAACCGCGCTCACGTGGACATGGCCATCGCGGTGACCTTGCGCGGCGCGCAGCCGTACTACAGCGAGTACAAAGGAGTCGAGGAGTAGCATCTTCGAGTCTCCGATCCGAGTGCGGGACAGCGTTCTACTGTCCCGCACTCATCCGTTTTTATGGTTGAAATACATAGTTCGGTACGTTATGATGGGCGCATGGATTTTCCCCTAAAACCCGTCATCGACTTCGGCACAATGCCGATCGCGAACGCGTTCTTGAATAACAAAGACCAGTTCAAGGACGAATTTTTTTATCAAATGGTCGTTGGATATGATCCTGCGACGCATGCGATCGGGCTTGTGAATACGGTACCGCCCGAGAAGATGTTCCACGATCACTACGCTTTTTTCTCCTCGGCATCTACGCCGCACATCAAACACTTCCGGGATGCCGCGGAAAAGCTTTTGTCGCTCGCGAAGGGCGGTATGGTCGTGGAGATCGGTTCGAATGACGGCATCATGTTGGAGTCCTGGAAAGAGCTCGGCGTTCGGGCGGTCGGCATTGAGCCATCGGCAAATGTTGCCGAAGTTTCCACATCGCGCGGACACGAGGTCATCGTAAAGTTCATGACACCGGAGGTTGTGGACGAGATATTGGCGAAAGGAAGGGTGTCGCTCGTCTTCGGTGCCCAGGTGACCTGCCACATCGAGGGTTTCCGTGAACTTATGCAGTGCATCACGCGGCTCATCGGCAAAGATGGCGCGTTCGTCTTTGAGGACCCTTACTTTTTGGACATCGTGGAAAAGACCTCGTATGACCAGGTCTACGACGAGCATCTTTGGTATTTCACGGTCTCTTTTATTAATAAAGTTCTTGAACCCTTGGGATTCCATGTGTTCGACGCGGAGCACTTGGATGTTTTCGGCGGTTCGCTCCGGATGTATGTTGGCCATAAAGACACCCATCCCGCGAAGCCCACGGTCTCCGGGTGGCTCGCAAAAGAAACCGACCTGCCCGGGAAATTGGCGCTCTTGAACGCGAACATTGCCAAGTCAAAAGAAGAACTACTGAATATCTTGCATCGAGTGAAAAAGGACGGAAAACGGATATGTGGATTCGGCGCAACGTCAAAGGCGACGACGGTCTTTAACTACTGTGGCATCGGTCCTGATCTCATACCCTTCGTGACGGACAATACGCCGGCAAAACAGGGGAAGCTCTATCCCGGCGTCCATATCCCCGTCGTCCCCCAAGAGGAGTTTAAGGATGTAGACTATGCATTCCTCGGCGCCTGGAATCTTGCGGACGCGATAGTCAAAAGCCAGGCGCGGTTCACCGAGGGCGGCGGCAAGTGGATCACCCACGTCCCGATGCCGCGGATTATGTAATAGAAATGTACTGAAGCATTTATAACAAAAAGCCATGAATTGCATAAAATGCAGCTTTCGGAATTTGTCAGCAACGGCAACCGCCATAATTATTAAGGAGGGAAAGATTCTTCTAGTGCGCAGAAGCGAAAATCCATACAAAGGGGAATGGGACTTCGTCGGCGGATTCTTAGAAGAAAACGAAACACCCATTGAGGCTCTTAAGAGGGAGGTTAGGGAAGAATTAGGTGTGTCGTGTCGTGCGGATTATATACGAGCTTTTCCTGGAATATATCCATGGAACGGCGAGGAGTACCCGATCTTGTCCCATGTCTTTCTGGTCGAACTCGAGGGCGATATAAAACTGAATCATGAGAACAGTGAGTTGGAATTCGTCCCGCTCGAAAAAGTTACATCCGTTTGTTTCGATTCAAACCAACGCATTCTTCATTACGTACAAGAACACTTCTCGTTCGATTTGCAGAGGGTACATGAGCTCATGCACCAGCTTGATCCGAATATGGAATTGAACGAACATTACCTTTACGCCGCTGCTCTCAATGGGTTCGTTTCTAGAAAATATGACGGCGATATATTAATTGGTCTCGGGTGGATATTCCCTCGGCAGACTATGGTGCGGAGGCAAGCTGTTGTTGAAGACATGATTATTGACAGTGCCTATCGTGGGAGGGGTCTTGGTAGGGAAATTTTAA
>JBEEJO010000062.1:0-4495 GCA_041169145.1 Candidatus Parcubacteria bacterium
GGGCAGAAAGTTGGTGATCACCGTGCGCGCACCGCTCTCGCGGCACAGCTTCAGTACTTCATCAACCGCTTTGCTTACTCCCGTCGCTTTCCGCAACGCAACCGAAATCGTCCCTCCGCGTTCGCGTACGATCCCGGCGAGAAGCTTGAGTTCCGCATATGGCGTTTTTCGGCCGTAGACGCTCTTCAAATTTATGGAGAGGCCCATGGCGCCCTGGTCCAGCGCTTCGCGCAAGACTCGTTCGAATACGGCAAGTTCATTCTTCGTGAGATCGCGAAGATGCTCGCCGATCAATGCCCGGCGCACGGTGGAATGCCCCACAAGCGTCCCGAAGTTCACGCCGAGCGGATGTTTCGCAAAATGCGCGAGCAGTTCCGCGATGTTCCGCCAGTCAAGATTCAGTTTGTCCGGATTCGTCCATTCTTCGAGCGACTCTAAACTGCCGTACAGAAGCGGCGCGAGCGACGAGCCTTCTTGGCCGCCAATGATGGTCGTGATGCCTTGGCGAACAAAACCGCCCTGCTCCGGATACGAGAAAAGTTCCAGATAGTGATCGGTCTCGGTATCGGCGTCGATGAATCCCGGCGCGAGAAAGAGGTCTTGTCCGTCTAAGACCGTGTCGGCCTGTTTGCGCGGAAAATTGCCGATGGCCGAGATCTTGTCACCGCTCACAAAGATGTCAACGGGATCATCGCTCGCGCGATTGCCGCAAAAAACGCGCACTCCCTTCATGAGGAGGGTCATGCATCCATTATATCATCCTTCGTGTCCGTATGGCGGTACCGGCTCTACCGCTGTGTCGTGATAAGCAGTTTTCCGTCCCGAAAATCAACGCGTACGGCACCGTCCTGATCGGTTCGGAATACTTGCGCACCTGCCGCCGCAAGACGTTTGAGCGTTTCCTCCGCCGGATGGCCATACCGATTCCGCGCGCCAACCGAGATAAGCGCCACCCGCGGAGCAACCGCGTTCAAGAATGCGTCGCTGGTTGAAAATCGCGAACCATGATGGCCGACTTTCAGGACATCTGCGCGGACATCTGCGCGCGATATCAGATCGTTCTCGGCGGAGCCGCCGATATCGGCGGTAAGAAGCGCCCGCCATTCTTTGAAATGCAAAAGTTCCACGATGCCAGTGTCATTCAATTCACCGCTTTGGAGCCATGCGGCGTCAGGTCCAAGAATGTCCGCGCCGTAGCCGCCCTGGCGGATGCGATCCCCTGCCCCGACGCGCACGAGCGAAACATTCCGCTCGTGCGCGAGGTCTACCAATTCACTCCACGCGCTTCCCGCTGCCGCGTCATCGGCGACGCGGCCGCTCACGAGAAGAGCGCCGACGGAGAATCGGCGCAGGACGTCCGCGAATCCGCCGAAGTGATCCGATTGAGGATGCGTGATGACCGCGATGTCGATCCTCCGATCCCCTGCCGGCAGAACGCGTTCCAGTTGGCGGACGACCGAACTGTCCGGCCCGGCATCGGTCAGTATCGTCATGCCGTCCGGAAATACCGAAAGGATGCTATCGCCCTGTCCGATATCCAACGCAAAGAGCGCGGGCTCGGTTCCGCCCGCGAAAACTCGCTGCCAAAGGAGCACGTCGGCAAGAACGGCGACGAGCAACAGAACAACGCTTAACCGATCACGGATCATTGCGCGGAATATGAGATGGTGTTCTTCGACCGAGCGCGATAACGGCAAATAGGACGGCATACATGCATACCGTCACTCCCCATCCGCCCGCGGAGGCGATAGGAACGCGGACATCTGCGAAAAAGCGGATGACGGCACCCATATACGCGAGCGGAATCTCAGCGATGCCGGCGAAGAACGGTATGGCTGGCGGCAGGATAAAACCAATGGCAATGAGAAGAAATCCGAGGAACATCGCGAACGGGACAAACTCCAAGATCATGACATTCGCGATAATAGCCGTGAGAGAAAATTCGCCGAAATACCGCATGATGACCGGAAGCACCATAAGCTGAGCGGCGCTGGTCATGAGTACGTGCTCTCGCCAGCCGAAAATACCCGCTCCGTCATGATCCGTTCGCATTCCGCAGAGATGTTGAAGCGCCGGGCGCATATAGACGATACCGATAAGACTCAGAAAGGACAACAGGAACCCCGCGCTCCATACGAGAAGCGTTGGATCGATGAGTAGCATGGCGAGCGCCGCAAAAGCCATGGCATTACGGACATGGTAGGCCCTTCCTGTTTCTCCGGCAAGAAGCACGAGAGACCCCATGATGGCGGCACGGACGACGGATGCTTCGGCGCCGACCATGAGCACAAAAAGCAGGACGAACAGTATTGTCGCGAAAAACCGCATGCGGCGAGAAAGCATGAACCATGCGCACATGAGAGAAACGCTTTCTATGAGCACGGCGATGTTATAACCCGAAAGCGCGGTGAGGTGGGTCGTGCCGGATGCCGCCATCGCGTCCCGGAACTCGCTCGTGAATCCCCGAGTATCCCCGAAGAGGAGTCCCGCAAGCAATGCAGCCCGTTCCGTCGGCAAGGCACGTTCTATGACGCCGATCAACGCTTCGCGGATATGCATAAGGCGTGTCATGAGCCATGGGCCCGCATCGCGAGCGATGAGCGTCACGCGCGGGAATACGGCTGTCGCGATACTGAGCGGATTTCCGCCGGACTCCGCTTCCTCAATGCGGCCGGCGATGGTAAGGCGGTCGCCATAATGGATCGCGCGAGATGGTTCTGTTACGACGCCGAGGCGTCCATGGTAGGGCTCATCAAGCTCAAGCGTAAAACGTAACGCACGTTCGCTGCGACGCGGCTCATCGCGCACAACGCCGGTTGTTTCTGTGTCACTTCCTACGGGAATATGCTCGCTCGTACGGTGCGCAGCGGCGAACACGTTGTAATAGAGATGCCCGAGCACAAACACGACCGAAAGCAGTACCGCAAATGCAAATGAAAAACGGCGCGGGCGCGATACGGCGAACCAGCCGACACCAGCTACGACGAACGCGATAGCAAGCGGGATCGCAAGCCCCGCCGCGCCGATGCCGAGTATCCCCGCGCTCGCGAGCCAGAACGCTACGTCTGCCGGCGCCATGCCGCGATACGCTTATGGTCCCCGCTCATAAGTGCTTTCGGCACCGACCATCGTGTGCCGCGTTTCGGTGAGAATACTTCCGGACGCGAATAGACCGGATACGACCCCTTCACATCTTCCAGTGACTCGTATTTTCCCAAAAAACCGGGCACGAACCGGCTTACTGCCTCCATGAGCGCGAGTGCGGGTATCTCGCCGCCCGAGAGCACATACTCCCCCACGGAGATCTCCTCGTCCGCGATATGTGTCGCGACACGCTCATCAACACCTTCGTACCTCCCGCATATCAGCACGAGACGGTCGTATCGCGACAACCGTCTTACGGTTTTTGCGTCCAGCTTTTTCCCGCGCGTGCTGAATAGAATGATACGTTCCTTCCCCTTCGTGCGCCGGATGGCTCTGATCGCCTTATCTATCGGTCCGACCTGCATCACCATGCCGGGACCTCCGCCAAAGGGTTTATCGTCTACCTTGTGGTGTTTTGTATCGGATGAAAAGTCGCGAAGATTATGAATGCGAATGTCCACGATACCGTTCCGTATCGCGCGCTTGAAAAGCGACTCGTTGAGATAGGAGTCGAATATCCTCGGAAAGATGGTGAGAACGTCAAACCGCATAGATACCGCTCATCATGCGGATTTTGCGAAAGAATGCAAACTCTGTCACGTTTCCGGTTCGTCCAGCGATCGTTCAAGCGAAGCGGCGATCTCTTTCTGCAGTTCAGCGATATCGATCTCTCCGCCGGATTGTTCATGTTTTTTCTTCGGCGCCGCGTCCGATTGCTGAAGCTGTGCGAGTGACATCGGTCTTCCTTCCGGTTTTCGGACAACTTCCACCATATCCTGCTTTGAGAGCGCTGACTGGAACGATGATCGTTGAGGCATCGGGCTTTCTTTTCGCTCCGAGAACTCAATGCCCAGACCGGCGAGATCCGACGAATATTTCTGACGCGAACGGAGCGACGCTTGCCGGGGAGCCGACAATATCTCGCCGGATTTCACTTTTGCGAGACACGCCTTGCAATAGACCGGCCTGCCCGGCATCGGCTCAAAGGAAAGCATGATGCTTTTTGAACAGTTGGAACATGTCGCCCGAAACCTTCCGCCCTCGGCGGCTGTCGATTCCGTAAGGATAGTCGTTCCCTCGGGCGTTTCTACGGTCATAATGCCGCTCCATGCATTGATCTCATCTTCGATGACCCGGCGCGGGCGCGCATATTTCTTTCGAGAGCTTTCAATAATCTCGTCTATCGCCGTGGCCGAGCTTTTCACTTTGAGCGGCGGCAATGTTGCCGCAGAAAATGGCCGACATGCGATGCCGTCCACCATGAGCTTCAGGTAAATATTGTAGTTCGGCAGGTTCACGATATCCTGGATCATGAACTCCGGTTCGAATTCACTTTCGAGGAATTCCGCAT
>JBEEJO010000063.1:0-4493 GCA_041169145.1 Candidatus Parcubacteria bacterium
TTCACCTCATCCCCGACTTGCCAGCCGACATCCATCCACGATCTCGCAAGTTCCGGCGAAACAACCATGAAGGTCGCGCCAAAAAGCGTATCGGGGCGCGTCGTGAACACATCCACCGTATGTTTGGCGTCCGGCTGTCCTGGGATGCCGACGAGTGGAAAGGTGATGCGTGCGCCTTCGCTCTCCCCTATCCAATTCCGCTGCGCGATGCGAACTTTATCGGACCAATCAAGCGTCTCTAAGCTCTTCAGAAGCCGCGGTGCGTATTTCGTGATGCGGAAGAACCATTGTTCCAGATCCTTCTTCACGACGTCCGTTCCGCACCGTTCGCACGTTCCGCCCTCCGCCTGTTCATCGGAAAGCACCGTCTTGCACGATGGACACCAATTCACAGCCTGCTTCTTGCGGTATGCGAGGCCGTTTTTCCACATCTGCACAAAAAGCCATTGCGTCCACCGATAATACTCGGGGTCGTAGGTTTGGAGCCGTTCATCCCACGCGAATCCGTTCCCGATCGCCGTGAGCTGTTCGTAAAACCGCTTCTCGGAAACTTTTGCCTGTTCCATCGGATGAGCGCCGATCTTTAGCGCATAATTCTCCGAATGGATGCCGAATCCGTCCAATCCGATGGGCTCGAATACGTCGTGGCCCTGCATCCGCTTCATGCGACCATAGATATCCGAGCCGGTGAACGCATACATATTCCCCACGTGCAGCCCTTCCGCGGAAGGATACGGGAACATCATAAGGTTATAAAAAGGCCGCGCCTTTTCACCCTGAGCTGGCCGAAGAGCAGAACGATCCTCGTCCTGAGCGAAAGAGGGCTCATACGTTCGTTCCTTCTGCCAAACCTCCTGCCAGTGAGGTTCTCTGTCCCGAAAATCGTACTGTTTCATAGATACGAGGCAACAAAAGACAAGCGCATTCTAGCGCACCGGATGCCGAGACACAATGGAACAATCACTTCCGTTCCCCCGGCACCGGCCAAAGTTCGAGATATACCCACGGCTTCTCATGGGAACGGCGCTCACGATCAAGGATTTCCAGACGGATAGGCTTTCCGCCCGACGGCCTACCGAACTGCGGATCAATAAGATTTGACTGCGTGTGACGCGCATTCGTGTCGTCCTCTGACGTCGTAAGCAACGTCCCCGGTTCTTCTGCCATCTGCACCAGCGCTCTTGTTTCGCTCAGAAAAAAATCTGGGTCCATATTTGAAGGCATCGGCTCAATGTACTGTTCGAGGTCAGAACGCTTGGCAACGCGGATCGGTTCACGCGCGGGAGGTACCCAGAGTCGATGTTTGGGATCGTACGGAAGACAGGCGACCGTTGCCTCGTTCCACCGCTCCTCAGGAAGCGGCTCGTCGTTCGTACGGCCCAGGAGCCACCATGCCGTACCATATTCCCCCTTGAACACTTCTTTGCTTGTAATAAACGATGCAAGCTCGCGGCCTTCATAACGGCCTTCGTGACTCCGAAGATACAGGCGAAATATGTCATCGCCCCCAAGAACCTGCACATCACGATAACCGTGGTTCAAGATATCGATCTCGAGTGGCGCCGCGCCATCGGACGAGAGCTGTTCCCAGAATTTCCCGTCACGCAATCGCTCAAGGGGCGCTTGCACCTCAATACCAAGTTGGGAAAGTGTGCTTCGAACTGACAGAGACATCCAGGGACCAATGAGTGCCTCTGGCGCGGGAAGGCTTTCTCTCGTCGCTCGGACAGTCGTTCGATGCACCTTGCCATCCGCAGGAAACTCTGCGTCGCCGTTGATCTTCATATCCGGTCCAATCCAAAACCTAAGCTCCGGCGACGATTCCCATACGGCTTCTCTCGTTGGCATATCAGCTATAGAAAATTAAAAATACGTTTTGCGTTCTTCCAAATATGGTGCTGCATTTCTTCCGGCGTTATGGCCTTGATCGCCGCGAGGCGGGCAACGACTTCCGTCACGTATGCCGGTTCGTTGCGTTTTCCCCGATACGGCACAGGCGCGACATATGGCGCGTCTGTTTCCGAAAGTAAGTGGTCCATCGGAATGGACCGGATCGCCTTATCGTAATCGTCCGTGAATGTGATGACGCCGCCGAACGTGAACGCAAAACCCAGGTCCATGAGCATCATTGCTTCTTCGGGCGTACCGGTAAAGAAATGCACGATGCCTGGCGGATCGTTCAGTTTGTCGCTCTCGCGATTCAGGACATAGATGAGATCGGTGAATGCGTTCCGACAGTGGATCATCAGCGGCTTTCGGACCTCATGTGCGAGCGCGATCTGCGCGCGGAACACCTCCGTCTGAAGCTTCTTGGAGTTCTCGGTGAGGTGATAGTAATCCATTCCGCATTCCCCGATCGCGACAACGCGCGGGTCCTCCGCAAGGTTCTTGTACACATCATAATCGAACACCTCTCCGCGGCCGGTAAATTCTTTTGCCGACTCGCCGCCGCCCAATTCGCGCGTATCATGGAACGACGCTTCGGTATGGATGGGGTGGAGGCCGATGGCGGCCCACACGCCCTTCGGGAACTCGTGCGCGAGACGAACAGCATCCGCCGACGTGTCGCGCTGGGTCCCGACGGTGACCATGTGCACGTCTTTCGCAAGCGCGCGTTCTACGGTTGCTCGGCAATCGTCTTTGAACGCGGCGAAATGCACATGGGTATGCGCATCAATATAATGCGAGGGTTCCTTTTGTACCGGCATCGCCTTGGAAAGTTTTTCAAAAACTTTCGCCGCGACACCGCCCACGACATCTATCGCGTTCTGCGCATCGTTCTTTGATGTATCGGCCATGGAATTTAGGATATTCGGGGGAAAAGCGGCGCGCCCTTCACGATGGTCAGCGTGTCGCCTTGCAGGACGAATTGTTCGCGGATGCGTGCGACGGTATTCGGCAAGAACGGCTCCAAAAGTTTTGCTTGGTAGAGAATGCCCATCGCGCATGCCGCAACGCCGTGTCGCAGGATCTGCGTCTCCTGCTGCCACAGTTTCTGGTCATTGATATATTTGTCCATCGCACCGAGCTCATGCCAAATACCATCCAGCACCTCCCTGAAGCGATATGCGGACATCAATTCATCATACTGAGCCGGGTGGGGCATGGAAGCGCGCGTATCAAGCTCCTTGAGGGTAATGGGGCCGCATTGCGCGCCCAGCGCCGCGACGCGCGCGACCAGATTTCCCAGGCCGTTCGCGAGATCCGCGGTATGGCGCTCCTTGAACCGCGCTTCGCTAAAGTCGCCGTCATCGTAGGATGATATCTCCCGAAGCAAGTAATATCGCACGGCATCCGCGCCATACGTTTTGATAATCGCGAATGGGTCAATGACGTTCCCCAACGTCTTGCTGATCTTTTTGCCGTCGATGGTCACGTAGCCATGAACGAACTCATGCGTCGGCACGGGAAGTCCGGCGCTTTTCAGCATGGCCGGCCAGTATACGGCATGAAAACGACTCACGCCTTTGCCGAGAATATGGAGGCGTTCGGGATTCTCAGCCCAAAAATTTCGGTAGAGATCCGTCGCATCGGGATAACCGAGCGCGGTGATATAGTTTGCGAGCGCGTCATACCACACGTACATCGTCTGCTCCTCATCGCCCGGGACCGGCACACCCCATCCTTTGGAGCGGGATACCGGCCGGGAAATGGAAAAGTCCTCCAATCCCCGGTCAATGAACGCGAGTATCTCATTCTTCCTGCTATCCGGAACGATCTTCAGCTCGCCGGACGTTATAAGCGTTTTGAGCCAATCGCCGTATGCCGACAATCGGAAAAAATAGTTCTCCTCTTCCACGACATCGGGCTTCCGTCCGGGATGCTCAGCGCACTCGCCCTGTTCGTTCAGCTCTTCCGGACGGTAGAACAGCTCGCATCCCGTGCAATAGAGTCCGCGATACGACTTTTTGTAGATGTCATCGGGCTTCGTTGCTTTCCATAACGCCTGGGCGCCTAGCGTATGCCGCTTCTCGGTCGTACGGATGAACTGGTCGTTCGAAACGGCAAGCGCCGCGAGGAGGTCTTTGAACGCTTGGGAATTGCGCGCCACAAACGCTTCCGTGGGAACGCCGGCCTTCTCCGCGGCTTGAACATTCTTCATGGCATTCTCGTCCGCGCCGGAAAGGAAGTACACCGTATCCCCCGCCGCACGGCGCGACCGGGCAATGACATCGGCCTGCACGAACTCCAGCGCGTGGCCGATATGCGGCAGCGCGTTCACATAGGGAATGGTCGTCGTGATATAAAGCTTGCCCATACTTACGCCGCCGTGCGCCGCGCCCTCTTCTTGTCCGACCAGTGCTCGATGAGCTCCTGGAATACGACCGCGACCGGAACGGATATGACGACACCGAGGAATCCGCCTACTTCAACGCCCATGAGCAATGCGATAATGACCACAACAGGGTGCAAACTGACGCTCCGCCCTACGACGAGCGGCACAAGAATATGGCTCTCTATTTGATGGATAACGATGAAAGCGATGAGCGTGT
>JBEEJO010000064.1:0-4378 GCA_041169145.1 Candidatus Parcubacteria bacterium
TAGGAACTCAACCATCGGACGATTCCGCCCTATCCGGACGCGTGAAGGCGTATTTCAATAACGGCGTCATGGACACGACGATGGCATGCGAGAAGGTTTTCGCGGTGGATCGCGAGATGAAAGAACCCTCTCCGGAAACGGCGCTTCGGCTTCTCTTCGCCGGACCGACTGCGAAAGAGGGCGACGAAGGATACTTCACGTCCATCAGCCCCGGCGTTGAACTCAAGTCGGTCGACATCGACAACGACACGGCGACCGTTGATGTGAGCGGACATCTCGTGTGGAACGTGGAACCGGGCTCTTGCCGCGCACGGGCCATTCGAGCACAAATAACGGAAACCATGAAACAGTTCACCGGCGTGAAGGACGTCGTCATCCTCGTGGATGGCAAGACGGACAATACTTTTGGCCGGTAAACCGCGGTGTATCTGAACGTGGAGAGCGCCCCGCAGGGATCCTTGCGGGGCGCTCGCGTTTTGGACATATTCTCGGGGCGCGGCGCCACTATTTCGCGATCCGCAGGGAAAACTCGCCGCTGGACGGCCATGTGTGGTTTTCTATAGAATGCGTACACCCCATCCATGCGGATCCTCGCCATTGAAACATCCTGCGACGAATCGGCAATCGCATTACTGGAATGCACCGGCGGACTTGCCGCGCCGAAATTCCGCATCATGAAGGATGCTCTTGCGTCGCAGGTCAAGATCCACCGGCCGTTCGGGGGCGTGGTGCCGAATCTCGCGAAACGGGAGCATCTCAAGAATCTTCCGATACTGTGGAAGAAGTTGCGGATGACCGATGCGGATATGCGCCGCGTCGACGTCATCGCCGTGACCTCAGGACCCGGACTGGAACCGGCGCTCTGGGCCGGTATCACGTTCGCACAGGATATGGCGAAGCAATACGGAAAACCGCTCGTCGGCGCGAATCATTTGGAGGGACATTTGTATTCATTCCTCCTGACGGAGAAACGGGGCGCCTCGTATCGGATATCAGGCATCACGAAATTGTTCCCGGCTATAGGCCTTATCGTGAGCGGCGGACACACCACGCTCATGCTGCTCAAGGACCTCAGAACGCGGAAGAAACTCGGCGAGACGCGCGATGACGCCGTTGGCGAGGCATTCGACAAGGTTGCGCGCATTCTCGGCCTTCCCTATCCCGGCGGACCGGAAGTGCAAAAGATCGCTTTGCGCGGCAACGCGAACGCCATCCCGTTCCCCCGCCCGATGGCGGACCAGAAGAATCACGATTTCAGTTTTTCCGGACTCAAGACGGCGGTTCTTTATTACACGCGCGACAACCCGCATGCGGACAAGGCGGACGTTGCCGCAAGTTTTCAGGAAGCCGCGTTGGATGTACTGCTCAAAAAAGCGTCGCGGGCCGTCCGCGAGTTCAGCGCACGTTCCATTCTCCTCTCCGGCGGCGTTGCGGCAAACAAGCCCTTGCGCGATAAGCTCGCCGGGGCGGCGAAACAGCTTGGCATCCGTTTTCTCGTCGCCGAATTTGAACACAACACCGACAATGCCGTCATGATCGGCGTCGCGGCGTATATTAATTTTTTGAAAAAGAAGAAGTATCCGCTTATCGCAAACGGCGCGATGAATATTCGATAGCCCGGTCTACAAACTCCTTAAATCAGCCACCAATGCACGGTATCCCTGGGTCGCTCTCTTGAAATCTTCGGTACTTACAACGCTTGCATCCCCATTGTTCTCATAAATTCTCGTATTCAGCGTATTCCATAGATCCATCGTTTGACGATGTTGGTCAAGAACAGCCTTGATTCGTTCTTCGTCCTTTCCACGTCCTATCCCCTTAAGCGAACGACCGACCCGTTCCCATGCCCACGCAAAATCCTTGGGGCCATCTTGTTCCAATTCACCCAAGACCTCCTCTATACTATCTGCAGCCGAACGTACCAACGCATCTTCTCCGCCACTCTCTGCACTACTTTGTGACTTGCTTTCGTCCATCGGCATGTTGTTGTACAAACATTCTTTGGTTTTAGACACACGTATTATATACCGCCACATGCTCAAAACAATATCTAGAAAACCTAGATTTTCCGCGCCGTTCGGGTGTAGAATACCTGCGAATGCCAGAGACCCCCAACACCAGATACGACCAGAATATCGAACCCGAGATATACCGGAAATGGGAAAAGTCCGGTTTTTTCGATCCGGATAACCTGAAGATTTCGAAAAGCGCGAAGCCGTTCACGATCATCATGCCGCCGCCGAACGCGAACGGCTCGCTCCACGTTGGCCATGCCGTGTTCGTCACGCTCCAGGACATCATGACGCGCTATGCGCGGATGCGGGGCAAGCGCGCACTCTGGCTTCCCGGCGCGGACCACGCCGGTTTTGAAACGCAGGTCGTGTACGACAAGAAACTCGACAAAGAAGGACGCAAGCGCTGGGAGCTTTCGCGCGAGCAGCTCTATAAGGAAATATGGGACTTCACGCAACAGAACAAGAGCGTGATGGAAAACCAGCTCCGCAAACTCGGTGCTTCCTGCGACTGGTCGCGCGAGAAGTTCACGCTTGACCCGGATATTATACAGACTGTCTACGACACCTTTGAACAATTGCACAAGGACGGACTCCTCTATCGCGACCTCAAGGTCGTGAACTGGTGCCCCAAGCACAAAACGGCTCTTTCCGACCTTGAGGTCGCTTATATTGAACAGACCGACCCGCTCTATTACATCGCGTATGGTCCGCTTACGCTCGCGACCGTTCGGCCCGAGACGAAATTCGGCGACACGGCGCTCGCGGTGAATCCGAAAGACAAGCGATATAAGAAATATATCGGCAAGGAAATTAATGCGGCGGGAATCCTCGGGCCGCTGAAATTCAAGGTCATTGCGGACGATGCCGTGGATCCGACGTTCGGGACTGGCGTGGTTAAAGTCACGCCCGCGCACGACGCGACGGACTTTGAGATATGGCAACGGCATACAGATGAGATTGCCGGACCGAAGATCATCATCGATGAGAACGGACGGCTCACGGGCGATGTCGGCGAATATAAGGGGCTGAAAGTCGCCGAGGCGCGACAGAAGATCGCCGAGGCGATGAAAGAAAAAGGCATCTTGAAGAACATCGACCCGGAATATAAACACCAAGTCGCGGTCTGCTATAAGTGCAACACGACGCTTGAGCCGCTCCCCCGCCCGCAATGGTTCGTAAAAACCGCACCACTCGCAAAGAAGGCGCTTGCGGCGATGGAGAAGAAACAGGTCGTCTTCCATCCGGACCGTTCGCGAAAGGTAATGAAACACTGGCTCACGAACATCCGCGACTGGAACATCTCGCGCCAGATCGTTTGGGGCATCCGCATTCCGGCATGGTATTGCCTCGCGTGCGGAGCACCGACCATCAATCCAACCGTGAAGTCAAAATGGTTCTTGGTGCGGCATGGAGAGACCGACCACAATAAAGAGCGGCTCGCTTCCGGAAGTGGCGTGGACATACCGCTCAACGACACCGGCATCGCACAAGCTCACCAGGCGGCAGGATTTTTGGCAAATAAGAATATCGGTCTTATTGTGAGTTCGCATCTCATCCGAGCAAAGCAGACGGCCGAAATCATCGCGAAAGCGACAGGGGCATCTATCATCTACGACGAAGAGCTTCGTGAGCGATATTTGGGCAGGGCAGAGAAGATGCATCATGACGAAATCGCAAAAATTTTTCCTGACCTCTGGAGTGACTATTACACGAAATCGGCTGACAATGAGTCGTATCACGAGGTTGAAGAACGTATCAGTGCGGCATTCAAGAAACATAAGATCGATCACCACAAGCAGAATGTGGTCATTGTAGCCCACGGCGGAGCGCTCCGGACGCTTGTAAAGAACCTCCGCAACCTTGACCCGGCCGCTGGCCTCGCTCGGCCGGTCATTCCAAATGCCGAGCCCATTGAGCTCGATCTTCTTGAAATACCGTGCGCCTGCGGAAATGACATTTTCGAGCAAGACCCCGATGTCTTCGATACCTGGTTCTCCTCCGGCCAGTGGCCGTATGCAGCGCTCGGATACTCCAAGAGCAAGGAGTACAAAGCGTTCTATCCCACGGATGTGATGGAAACCGCGTACGACATCCTCTTTTTCTGGGTCGCGCGGATGATGATGCTCGGCATCTATCGCACCGGTAAAGCCCCCTTCAAGGACGTGTATCTCCACGGCCTCGTCCGCGATAAGGACAGGCAAAAGATGTCAAAATCAAAAGGGAACGTCATGGACCCGTTGGGCATCATTGACGCCTATGGAGCCGATGCTCTGCGGATGGCGCTCGTTGTGGGCAATACGCCCGGAAACGATGTGGTCATTTCCGAGGACAAGATACGCGGCTACCGGAACTTCGCAACAAAG
>JBEEJO010000065.1:0-4036 GCA_041169145.1 Candidatus Parcubacteria bacterium
CCGGAATGCGAAATATCTGAAGGAATCGTTCCATGGAGTGGCTATTGGGTTCTGGATGTTCGCTTTGAGCGTACCGTATTTCCCGTGAAAGCTACCACGGAATCTATATACCGACGTTTCCGCCCGCTTTTTCTATTTTCTCCTTCGCCGCCGATGAGATCGCTATGTTGTGCAGTGCGATGGGATAGGTGATCTCTCCGCCGGAAAGGATCTTCACGGAACCGAGATACCGGCGCGGAACGAGCCCCGCTTCGCGGAGAACATCCAGCGTTACGGTAAGCTTCCCCTTCCCCGCCCGAGCGTGGAGCTTCTCGGCGAGACGGCCGAGCTCTATCAGTATCGCCTTTTCGCTTCTCGGCTTGTTTCGGAATCCGCGGAGCTTCGGGATGCGAATAAGAAGATCGCGTTCCGCCGGACGAATGCGATGGCCGGAACGGGATTTCTGCCCTTTTTGTCCGCGCCCGGACGTCGTGCCGCGCTTGCCTCCGCGCCCGACGCGCTTCGTACGCTGTTTCTTACCGGTAAGATGGTGGAGTTGCATAGTATTCTATTACGCCTTGAGTTGCTTCAGGGCTTCGATGGTTGCGAGGGCATTCGTGAGCTTGTTCGGCGTACGGCCGAGAATCTTCGCCGTTGCGTCCTTCACGCCAGCGAGGGCGAGCACCGAACGGACCGCTCCGCCGGCCTTCAGCCCATTGCCGTCTTTCGCGGGCTTCACCATGACCTTCGCCGCTGAGTATTTCGCATGGACTTCGTGCGTGATCGTGCGTCCGTCGATGAGTTGAATGTGGATAAGCGCTTTTTTTCCTTCGGACTTCGCTTTTTGCACGGCCGATTGCACGTCTATCCCCTTCGCTACGCCTACGCCAACGCGCCCCTTCTCGTCTCCGATAACGACCGTCGCACGGAAACGGAAGCGTTTGCCGCCGGCAACGACGCGCGTCACGCGGCGCATATCAAGCACCCGCTCTTTAAACTCGTCTTTTCGTGCGTATCGGTCCTTGTACATGGTGTGGTTGTTTAAAATTTGAGCCCGCCTTTGCGTGCGGCGTCGGCGAGCGCCTTGACCCGGCCGTGATAACGATATGAGCGTCGGTCAAAAACGACTTCCGTGATTCCCGCAGCAAGCGCTTTCTTTGCGATAAGCTCCCCGACCGCGGCGGCGATATCGGTCTTCTTTCCTTTCGTCTTTATCTCAGTGCTTACTGCCGCAACAAGCGTTGTACCCTTGCTGTCGTCGATCACCTGCGCATACATGCCGCGATTCGAGCGGAAAACCGCAAGTCGCCGATGCTTTGCGGAGCGCACAACGGACGACACGCGGCGCGCGCGCGCTTCTTTCACTTTGTTCAACGCTTTTTGGTGTTTCATGATTGCGGCCTATCCGGCGGTCGTGGTTGCTTTTTTGCCGGCCTTGCGGCGAATGACCTCGCCTTTATAGTGGATACCTTTCCCCTTGTACGGTTCCGGCTTCTTCAGCGCACGGATCTCCGCGGCAAACCGGCCGACGGTCTCTTTATTGATACCGGTAATCGTCATCGTGCTTTTATCCACCGTAACCGAGAGCCCCGGCAATATCTTCACGCGAACCGGTTTCACGTATCCCAGCGCGAGCACGACCGTATCGCCTTCAACCGCGAATTTGTAGCCGACGCCTTCAACTTCCAGAATCTTTCCGTATCCTTCCGTTACGCCCTGCACGGCGTTCCGCACCAAAGACCAGGTCGTTCCGGTGTCCGCCCGCGATTGTTTTGACGTGCCCACCGTACTCACCCGGTAACCGCCACCTTCTTCCGCGACGATCTTTATGCCATGCGGGATAGCGATCGTCAGTTCGCCTTTCGGACCCTTCACATGCGCCGAACCATCCGACACGGCGACCGTGACTCCTGACGGGACAACTATCGGTTTTTTCGCGAGTTTTGACATGTTACCAGATCTGGAACAGATATTCTCCGCCCAGTTTCTTTTTGCGCGCTTCGCGGTTCGTCATGATGCCTTCCGGCGTGCTCACCGCCGCGTATCCGTGACCCTGACGAACGGACCCCATATCCCGATAACCGACATAGAGCTTCCGGCCCGGCTTGGACATCAGGCGGATATCGGTGAACGCGGGAGCGCCCCCCGCATATTTTATGGTGACATCCAGTATCACTTTCTTGCCCACCGTGCGTTTCTCTACCGCGCCGACATACCCGTTCGCTTCCAGGAATTTCGCCACGGCAAAATCAAATTTGGAGAACGGCGCGTGCACCGTCTCTTTTTTTGCGTGAGCGGCATTTTTTATTCTGCCGAGAAGGTCGTAATACATGATGTTACCAGGATGCTTTTTTTACGCCGGGGATCTGGCCGACGGTCGCCATTTCGCGGAAACAGATGCGGCAGACGCCGAACGCGCGCATGAAGCCATGTTTCCTGCCACAGCGAAAGCAACGCCGAACAGCCCGAGTGGAGAACTTCGGCTTCTTCTTGCTGCGAACGATTACGGAAAGTTTGGCCATGATGGTTATCGTTTGAACGGTATGCCGAGCACGCGGAACTGCTCAATAGCAGCGGCGCGATTCCGCTTCCTCGGCACCATACTCACGCCGAGCGGAAAGATGAACGGCGACTCTTCGGGATTCACTTCCGGAAAGGTCACGTGCTCCCTGAATCCGACGTTCAGGGTTCCGTGCTCATCGATATGCTCCACGTCAACACCCCCGAAGTCGCGGACACGGGGCAGTACTATTCTATGGAAACGCTCGAAAAAATCAACTAAATTCGCGCCGCGGAGCGTTGCGTGCAAACCGACGATCTGCCCTTCGCGGACCTTAAATCCGGCAATGGACTTCTTCGCCCGGTTGACGCGGGGCTTCTGCCCGGTGATCAGCGCGAAGTCACGCATGATCTGCAACAGGATCTTTTCCTCGAAGTTCGGCGTTTGGCTTGCGCGGCCGACGCCGGCATTCACCACGATCTTTTCCAAGAATGCGCGGATGGCCTTCGTACGTTCGCTCGAGATGGCGGTCGTCGATATTCTCGTCGGAGCATCGGCTCCTTCGTGCGATTTGTGATGGGTTCCTTGTTTCATGGTGATATGCCTAGAGCGCCGCCTGGCAGTGCGTGCATGACCGCGTTTTTTTGCTTCCTTCTATGCGCATGCGAACGCGCGTCACTTTCTTACAGCTCGGACAGACGAGCTCCACGTTGGATGCATTGAGCGGCCGCGGCAGATGCACGATCTCGCCTTTCTGATTCTGCCGCTTCGGCCGGACGCGTTTTGCGAATACGTTCACGCCTTCAACCGTTACGCGGCCGTCTTCCACAAGTACGGCAAGCACCTTACCGGTCTTTCCGCGGTCCTTTCCCGACAATATTCGTACCGTGTCGTCTTTCTTTATTTTCATACGATCTCTTCCGCCATGGTCATTAATTTTTCAAATCCTTTCGCCTTGAGCTCGCGCGGCATCGGGCCGAAGACACGGGACGCAATGACTTCCTTCTTCGCGTCGATGAGCACGACGGCATTCTCGTCAAAGCGCACATAGGAACCGTCCGGGCGACGCAGGGCTTGCTTCGTACGCACGATGAGCGCCTTTACGATATCTTTTTTCTTTATCGGCTTCCGCGGTTCCGCCACCTGCACGGATGCCACAATGACATCGCCCACTCCGGCATACCGGCGGCGGGTCGCGCCGAGAACGCGGAAACACCGCACGATCTTCGCGCCGCTATTATCCGCTACTTTTAGGATGGCCCGTTCTTGTATCATGGTCGCTATCGTTCGTTCATACCCGTTGTGACTTTTTCAACGATGGTCCACCGCTTGCCCCGCGACATCGGCCGGGCTTCCGCAATGACGACCACGTCGCCCTTCTTGAACTCGTTCTTCTCGTCGTGCGCCATGAACCGCCGCGTTACCTTGATATACTTCAAATACTTCGGATGACGCGTCATACGCGTCACGGCAACCACGCGCGTCTTGGTCATCGCATCCGAGACAACGACGCCCCGGAGAGTCCGCTTGTTCTTTATATTCGTAGGCATGGTTATG
>JBEEJO010000066.1:0-3920 GCA_041169145.1 Candidatus Parcubacteria bacterium
CTTTCCTTTCCGCCATTACGGTCAGGTCGGATGACGGTGCGCCGCCTCCATAACAGCACCCATAAAACACCATGCGTACGATATCAACGACAGCGCCAACGGTTTCCGTTGGCATCACGGCACACAACGAAGAGGCGAATATTCACTATTTGCTTCGTTCGATCTTTTCGCAACGGGGCGATTTTGTCGTGGAAGCGGTCACGGTGATCTGCGATGGGTGCACGGATAGAACGGAGGAGATCGCGCGGGAATTTGCGAAGGCCCACCCGAACGTCCATGTCATTTCCGACGGGAAGCGGGTCGGCAAAACCGGACGGTTGAACGAGCTCTATCGGATGAACACGAGCGATATGCTCATCACGCTGGATGCGGATGTTGAACCGGAGGGCGAAGCGGTATTCCAAAAACTCGTTGAGCCGTTTCACGATCCTCGGGTCGCGGTCGTCGCCGGGAATTTGCGGCCGCTTCCCGGGCAGACCTTTGTGGAAAAACTCGTCGTTGCCAAGGAGGCATGGTGGTATGAGGCGCGGAAAGGATTCAAGGGCGGGCATAATATCTACGCAAGCTCGGGATGCTGTTACGCATTGTCGCGCGGTTTTACTAAAGCGTTCACCTTCTTGCCCGAGTCGATCGGGGATTTCGAGATCATCTATCTGGAAGCATTGCATCAGGGCAAACGATTTGTTTTCGCCAAGCACGCCTGTGTCCGTTCTCGCGAGGTTTCAACATGGTCGGAGCTCGTATCGCGTGCGCGCCGTTTCGAACACGGAGACGATCTGGGGCCATACGGATTTACAACCGACGTCGGCGCGGAGTATGACATTCCTGCCAAGGAGAAATTGCGAGGCTTTCTGAACGTCGTCCGCGCGACTCCCTTGTACAGTATCGGCGCGTTGTTTCTGACCGTGGCGTTAAAACTCATAATGCGTTTCGGACCGAAATTCAAGCAAGGCCGTTCCGGCATATACGATGCGATCCCATCCACAAAACAGCTCCATCCCGCCAATCGTCATGCTTCGGATGGATCTGTGGCAGAGCGTGAGGCGCGATATTCATTTGAGCTTGTCCATCGGCTGGATGGTGACCATCAACGGAAGTGGCAAGCGTTATGGGAGAACAGTAACGAGCGCCACTTCTTCAATTCACCAAGATTTTTTGAAGCGTGCCGCGAATCGTGCGCCGTCGCGGCGAAGTACACGATCGTATTTGGTTTTCGGGACGGGGAATTATGCGTCGTTCTGCCGCTCGTTCAAGGAACCATCTTCGGCATTCGCGGTCTCGTCGTTCCCGGAAGCGCGGGGAATTTTGTTGATAAGAGTCCGTTGTTGATGGATGACTATTCCCCCGAACTGATGCGGGCGGTTCTGTCGGAGGCGATGCGTTTAGGCAATGTTTATCTCTCCGAGATGTCCGAGCTTGAGACGCATGCCATTGAACCGCACGCATTTCCCTGCCTCGTACAACAGGTCTCGCGGTCTCCTTTTGCCGCCATCATTCCTGATTCGGATGTGCTTCGATACATGCCCTCGCGGCAACGACACACGATGGAACGTCATCTCCGAGACATGGCCGGAGAGATCAAGTTCCATATCGGCGGCATAGAGGCGTTGGGAACCGTCGTGGATATAGAGCGAAGAAGCTATCGTCCGAAGCGGCATATGGCGTTCTTCACCGGCGAACGGCAGAAGCGTTTTCTTGAAGCGGTCGCAAAACAGATTCCCGATAGCGTGAAGATCGGCGTATTGTCTTTTCGCGGCAAGCCGATAGCGACGCTTTTGGGGTTCTCGTTCGGGAGAATATTTTGCACCTATCATACGGCGTTCGACGAGGAATATCGTCGTTTTGGTCCCGGGAAAATGGCGTTTTTTTTCATGCTTGAAGAGATGAAGCGGCAAGGATACACCGACATAGATTTCTTGCGTGGCGACTCCGAACTGAAACAGCAGTTCGCTCGAGAGGTTCGGGTGCAGTACGACGTCTATGTCTCGCAATATCAGGCGGTGATGTTGTGGTGGAGAATCGCCTTGGCGGTATGGAGGACGCTCAAGAACGTCAATGCACGACTGAGAAAATCCAGCGTGATGAACCAGAGCATGAAGCTCAAGTCTTCATCCTAACCATATGGCACGTATTCGCATCATATGTTCGAGCTACGACGACCTGCATAACCCATGGTATGCGGGCGGGGGAGCGTTCGCCGTTCATGAGGTCGCCAAACGATTGGCGGTAATCAATGATGTTACGGTTCTCACGGGAGCCTATCCGGGCGCGGAGAATCGTATGATTGATGGTGTGAACTATGAACGAGCGGGATTGCGCTGGGGCGGCCCGCATCTCGGCCAATTATGGTTCGCGCTCACCTTGCCATTTCGTGCATGGGCGCGAAGAGCGTCGTTCGACCTTTGGATAGAAAGCTTCGGTCCGCCTTGGTCCGTATCCGGCGTGCCGCTTGCGGTGAAGCAGCCCGTGATCGGTTTGGTGCATATGCTTGCCGGGGAGGATATGTGGCGGAAATACCACATGCCATTTTTTCTTATAGAACGGATAGGACTCCGTGCGTATCGGAACATCGTTGTTCTGACCGAGGAAATGCGGAAAACGATACACCGCTACCACCCAACCGCTTCGATAGACGTCATCCCGAACGGCGTGACCATTCCTTCGCCGGAATTCCACCCCGGCGCGAAGCGGCATGTGCTCTTTTTGGGACGCATTGAAATGAACCAAAAAGGTTTAGACCTTCTTATTGATGCATATCGGCGCGTTGCTCCGCATATTTCGCACCCGCTGGTGATCGCGGGCGGAGGCGCGAAGCGCGAAGTGCACAAGCTCCGTTCGCACATAGCGGCAGCCGGCCTTGCGCACCGCATTTCGCTCGTCGGAAGGGTTGAGGGAGAACAAAAAGCGGCGTTGCTGCGTGATGCGGCGGTAGTTGTTCTTCCGTCCCGGTTTGAGACGTTCGGCTCCGTTGCTTTGGAGGCGATGGCATACGGCATTCCCGTCGTGTGTTTTGACATTGATATGCTGCACTGGATACCCGAGCAATGCGCGTTCAAGGCCCGGCCCTTCAGTACGGATGATCTTGCCGCGCAGATAGAACGCGCTCTTCGGAGCAAGGAACATGTCGCGCAGCGGTGCGTAGAATTCGCCGCCCGATATGATTGGGCGTCTGCCGCAAATGCATACGCTTCGGTTATTGAACGGTGCATGCCTCAGCATGCGTCTCGGAAACCGCAGCACACCGCCGCGGGCATGGAAGATATCGTACACGCCATCGTTGACCGGCATATCCCTTGTCTGTTCATCGCGCCACACTTGGACGACGCGGCGCTTTCGGCGGGCGGGCTCATCTCGTATCTTGCCGATAAAACCGACGTGACCATTGCGACCGTATTCACGGAAGGAGGCAGCGGCGCTGCGGGGAATACGCTTTCCGCTCGCCGGTTCCTCGCGCAAGTCGGATACCGGGACGCGGAGAAACTGTATGCCGACCGACGCGCCGAAGATATGGATGTGTGCCGGGAGATCGGCGTCTCATGGAAGCATCTGGGATTCACGGATGCGTTATGGCGGACGATCCCGCGGCCGTCCATTATCCGCAGAACTCTCGGGACATTTCTGCCGGAGTTCCTCCATCGGCATCCGACATTCCGTTTGCATATTGCGCGGAAGAATGTCGCCGACCGCGAGACCGTTGCGGATGTTGTCCGCCGACTCCGGAGCGAATTTCCCGATGGCGAACGCTACGCGGTGTTCGCGCCATTCTCCTTGGATACGCATATCGACCATATGACCGTGCGGCGTGCATGCGAAGAAGCGTTTTCCGATCCTATCTGGTGGATCGACATTCCGTATCGCTCCGTGGACGATGCGTTTGGCGCTGATACCGATCGATACATCTGCGCGATCTATTCGGGCCA
>JBEEJO010000067.1:0-3668 GCA_041169145.1 Candidatus Parcubacteria bacterium
TCTCATACAGGTGGCTGCCCTCTTTTCGGCGGAGAAGCGTTTCGGCTTGCCGAACGATCTTATCCGCCTTGCCGAGGTCGCCGTTCTTTTCCACTGCCGCCCAGAAATCCTTCACGAGTTCGCTTTGCGCGGATGCCGTCTGTGCGTCGGGAACCAATTCAACGAACGCGCGGGCGTATGCGGATGCCGGATATTTCATACGTGCTACGCCCTTGCCTTAAGCGACTTGATTGCTTGACCGACCAGCGCTTCGTCAACGGCTTCCGGTTTCAATTCCACCGTTCGTACAATGGCCTGCTTTACCAATGCCGCAGCCTCCGCTTCCACGTTCTTCCGCATCTCTTCGGCCTTGGCTTCTATTACTTTCTCGGCTTGCGCGAACAACGTAGCTTCTTTTTTCTTCGCTTCGTCCAACATGTCGGCTTCTTTCGCTTTGGCTTTTTCTTCCGTCGCCCGCATCAGAAGCAGTGCGTCGTGCTCGGCATCCTTCATTCTCTCTTTCACCATCTCGTTCATTTGGCCGAGGCGCTTATCGGCTTCATCCGCTTTCTCAAGGCCTTCTTCTATCCGCGCCCGGCGTTCCTTCAGAAGTTTTACGAGCGGCCCATAGGCGAAGAATCGGAGGACGGCGAGCAGAATGAGAAAATTCGCCGCCTGCGAGAGGAGAAGACGCCAGTCGATACCAAGTTGATGGAATAATTCAGACATGAAGTATCTAACATCTGGAATCTAGGAGTTAGAACGGAGCGAATGCGCACCGCTTTCCTAGATACTAAATTCTAGATTCTAGTTACTAGACGAACTTAATGATGAGCGCGACGACCAAGGCGTAGATGGCGATGGCCTCCGCGAACGCAAGCGCGAGGATCATCGCGGTCTGCACCTTCGGAGCGGCTTCCGGGTTCCGGCCGATAGCATCAGCCGATTTGGAGCCGATCCAACCGATCGCGATAGCCGGAGCGATGGTGCCGACTATGATGGTGCCCATCGTCGCCCAGAGCTTCACGACCTCAGGAGAGAGTTCCATGTGTTTATAAAAACGATTGATTGCGTCGACCAGGCGCAATGGTTCGTTCCACAGCTTCCGAAAACGTATTCGTGTGCCGTGAAACGGCCTTAGAATAGCAGAAAAAGCCGAGTTCTGCTAGGGGATTGACTGTCAGCTCATGAACACGTATAACGGAGCCAGCGCAGACATTCGAAAAAGACCTGCATTTGGCAACCAGCCAGGAAAAGAGGTGATCGCGTGAATAGGGACATGCGCGCTGACGAATGGTACTTTACAGAGCTCAAGCGTCAATCCTTGGATCTGTCGGCGCAAGAGCAGAGAGAGCTTCTTGATCGGTACCGTGCAACCGGAGACCTGGACGCAAGGGATCGTCTACTCCGGTCCGTTTACCGGCTCATCATTGATCGCGCTCGGCGATTCGCAGCCCGGGAACGCCTGTGGGATCTCGTTGTGGACATCGCTCAGGAGGGCGTGTTGGGCGCAATGAAAGCTCTCGAAGCGCACGACGGCAGAACAAGCATGAAGTACAGCACGTACGCGGTCTGGTGGATGCGCTCGTACATGCAGCTCTTGAAGAACTTCCAGGTGAGCACCATCCATTTGCCGGCCCGGCGGGTCATGAGCGAACGGCAGGCGCTCACGGACGGCACGAAACCGGCGGTGCTCCTTCCGCGTACCGTTTCTCTGAGCGAGCCGCAGCCCGGCACCGACGGATCAGAGCCTCGGACCATCGAGGACTCTATCGGCATTGCCGATGACCAGATCGAGCGCGTCGCGCAGCGCGAGGTTCGGGATGAATTCGTTCAGTCGCTCAAGAGGCGGTTCGGTGCGGACTGCGCGAACGTCGTCGTCGCACGCCTTGGCCTCGATGGTCGCGGATGCCGTACGCACGAAGAGATCGCGCGCGTCCGCGGCAAGACAAAGCAGGCTGTTCACCAGATGATCCACCGGGCGTGCAAACGCTACCCCCGACTCCAGATCATCAATGCGGCAGTGGGACGGGCTTTGAGCCCATCTCCTTCATCGATCGAGCGGGCGTCGTCCTTTTAGGGCGACGTCCGCCGTTGTTTTTATACTAATGCGCTGCGGCGGGTTCGTGTTCGTCGTGCGCGTGATGGTCAACCGTGGCAATCGCTATGAATACGATGGAAAGCATGGAAAAGATGAGCGCCTGCACGAAGCCGACGAAGACCTCCAGGAAGAGGAAGGGGAGGGGGACGATGTAGGGCGCGAGGAAGCCGACGATCGTGAGGAGCACTTCGCCGGCGAAGATGTTGCCGAAAAGACGGAAGGAGAACGATACGACCTTCGCGGCCTCCGAGACAAGCTCGATGATGCCGATGAAGAATGCGATGGGACTTGAAAAGTTAAAGAAATTCTTGAGCCGCGGTCCGAGGCCGATAGCAAGGACGCCGAAAATGTTCAACCCGATGACGGAGATAAGCGCGAGGCCGAGCGTGAAGTTGAGGTCCGCTGAGGGTGCGCGGAAAAGCGGCACCATGCCCTCCGCCGTTCCTATCTTTATCGCGCCGACGCCCGGCAGGAGGCCGAACCAGTTCGAAAAGAGAACGAAGAGGAAAATAGTCGCGACGAGCGGGAAATATTTTTCGGATTTATGGCGGTCGCCCAAAACCGTGTCCATAAGTTCAAGGAGGTTTTCAATGAAAAGCTCGGCGATGCTCTGAAGCTTCCCCGGCACGAGTTTTATCTTGTTCCGTGCCGCGGCCGCTGCGCCGCCAAGGAACACGAGGATGATGAACGCAAGAAGCGTGGAGTTCGTGACCGGCCACGGGCCGACGCGGAATACCTCCTCAGCTTTGAGCGAGATATGAATACCCGAACCATGCGATTCCTCGACGGCGTGGGTTTCAGTCGGTATGGCGGATTCTGTGGCGTCGGTTGTCATAACTGGGATAGTATACGGAAATAGAGCTTGGGAGGCAAAAATTCCGAAGGCCCCGGCGTCCGAACGGGACGGCCGAGGCCTTGCTGGTTGATGCGCCGCAAGATGCGGCTTAGTCGATGGAGTGCCGGCCCGGCGCGAGCCGCTCGAGGACACGTTGTGCCGTCGCCCGAAGCTCTTTCAAGCCCGCGTTGAGCTCGTCATTCACGAGGACCGCCAGCTCGCGAGCTTCTTCCTCGGTGAAGCCGCTTCCGGCGGCATACGCGAGCGCGACGAGCTCTTCGCGGATGGCTTCGGGGGCTATCTGGCTGACGGGATCGTCGTGCGCATGTTGTGCGCGGAACTGTTGCGCAAGTGCGAGCACGCCGACCTTTGCGATGCGATAGGAATCCATGGCACCTCCTTGTGCTGCCGTGATGCGGACGGACGTCCGCCACTGCCATTCATATACGGTTTTTGGATGGGTGTTGTCAATGCGCCGGAAGGCGCACTACAATACACACAAAGGCACATGGCGACCCCGCAGGAACAATTTGGTGATTTCACGAAACCCGTTGATCTTGAAACGGAGGAAGCTGCCGGCGAAGTCGCGCGCGCTGAGAACAAACCGCCGTTGTTTCCTATTGGTGAGATTGTTCGTTATACGACGAAACGCGATAGCGGACATGGATACTCATCCATGGATGTGGCAAGTCTTGAAGCAAGCCGACAGTGGCGCGTAAAGGGTTATGACAGCGATAAGAAACTGTATACCGT
>JBEEJO010000068.1:0-3631 GCA_041169145.1 Candidatus Parcubacteria bacterium
AGTATAGCTTGCCGATATTAAAAGTAGTCGAACCAAATCCGTTGTACGATAAGCCAGTTTCTGAAGCGAACCGTACTTCAGATGGGAAACGGGGGAGATTATATGGCGGACAACTTCGATATGTTGTCGAGTCAGAGTGCTGGATCGGTGACGGAAAGGCTATTCATTCTGGTGAATTTGATGGGCTAGATTCCGAAACGGCGAAGTGGGAGATAACGAAATTCGTCGGCGGCGAGCGAAAGATGCAATACCGTCTTCGCGATTGGCTCATCTCCCGCCAGCGATACTGGGGCCCGCCCATCCCGATGATATTTTGCGATGCGTGCGCGAAGGCGGGGAAGGGCGAGCAAGGCGATATGCCAGGATGGTATGCCGTACCGGAAAAGGATTTGCCGGTCCTCCTGCCCAACGTGAAGGACTTCCGTCCGCAAGGAAAGGGTGAATCGCCGCTTGCGTCGCACAAAGAATTCTACGAGACGACCTGTCCCGGATGCGGTGGCGCAGCGCGCCGGGAAACGGACGTCTCCGATACGTTCCTGGATTCCGCGTGGTACTACCTGCGCTATCTGAACCCGCAGAATGAAACAACCGCACTGGATGCCGAGCGGGTGAACGCATGGCTGCCGGTCCATATGTACATCGGCGGATCCGAGCATTCGGTCTTACACCTTCTTTATGTGCGGTTCGTGGCGATGGTATTGCACGATTTGAATCTTGTTCAATTTGACGAACCGATGACGAAGTTTCGCGCGCATGGTTTGCTTATTAAGGACGGCGCGAAGATGAGCAAGTCAAAAGGGAATGTGGTGAACCCGGACGAGTACATCAAAAAGTTCGGCGCCGATGTCTTGCGCACCTATCTCATGTTCCTTGCGCCGTTCGAACAAGGCGGCGATTTCCGCGATGCGGGCATTCTCGGTATTGAGCGATTCCTGCATCGCGTGTGGAAGCTGGGACAAACGCACGTCGCGGAGCAGGTGTCGCCCGATGGCGATGCGCAGCGGAAGAATGAGCACGCGCTGCATCAGGCGATAAAGAAAGTAACCGAGGATATTGAGACGCTGAATTATAACACCGCCATTTCAGCGCTCATGATCTGTCTCAATGAGTTCGAAAAGGGAGCGCCGCCGTCGCGCGATGGATTCAGTGTGTTCGCAAAACTTCTTGCTCCGTTTGCGCCTCATATAGCTGAAGAGATCTGGCGAACTTTGCTGGGACACAAGACATCCATTCATCGCGAGCAGTGGCCTGCGTATAACCCGAAATTGATTGCCTCAGACACCTTCACGCTGGTCATTCAGGTAAATGGAAAAGTTCGCGATTCCGTTGAAGTGCCGCCCGATATCACTGAGGCGCACGCGAAGGAGATCGCACTTCAGCGCGAGCGGGTTCGGCAATTTGTCGGGAAAGCAGAACCGAAAAATGTCATTTATGTTCGGGGCCGTCTTATTAATATCGTCATCTGATCCGACTCATCCATGGCAGAAAAGCCGGCGGGCGGCGGGGGTGGGGGATGGAAACCTGGCGGTGGAAAACCCAAAGGACCAGGTCCGTCCATGAGCGGCGGCTTTCCCGGCGCGGTGGTTTTTGTGTTGCTTATCCTCGCGATAGGCTATGCGTTCTATCTGCAATTGCCGGGTATCGCTTCGCAGAATGGGTCGTCCGCAAGCTCCAATGGTTTGCTCCAGCGGATATTTCCAGGTCTTTATAATTCGTCAACTCAAAGAACGGCTCAAGAAATCCCCATGGACCTTCCGTCGGGATGGAATGCGGGCAACCTATCACCATTTTTTCGTGAGGCTCGCATTACCGGATTCGCGGACGCCTCGGGCAGCGGCAAAGTGCTTCTTGTCCGCATACCGCAGGGCGCGGCCATTGCGGGTTGGTCTTTGCGCGGAACATTAGGGAGCCAGCTTATCGGAAGCGAGGGCGCAATGGGGACGACGGACGTGCGTATCACGCTCCGTACCGGCGTACTGATGCCGGAGCACGACCGCGCCTTGCTTCTTGACGCATCGGGAATGCTCGCGGATTACTACCAGTATTAATCGATATCGATTTCCGGGAAGCTAGCGCCGTTCGCTTGTGAGGGGGACGCGCGCGGTGAAGGTATTGCCGTTCCGCCAGATCGTGAGCGCTATGGAATCGCCAACATTCACGCTCTCCAGGTAATCTTGGATGCAATGCTCGGCGTCCAGCCGTTTACCATTCAATTCCAAGATAACGTCATGCTCACGGATGCCGATCTCATCGGCAGGACTGCCCGGAACCACGGCATGGTCCTGCGGACCTTCTTTTACGACAAGCGCTCCGTAGGATTCGGGCAGTTTCATTTTCTGTTGTAGCTTTTCATCCACCATAAGGTAGCGAACGCCGAGAAGCGGGCGGCGGATGCGGCCGAACTGTTGAATGTCCGCAAGGTCGCGTTTCGCGGCGCTTATCGGAATGGCAAAGCCAATGCTGTGCGCGCCGGAAATAATGGCGGCGTTCACGCCTACCACGCGTCCTTCGAGGTCGACGAGCGGTCCGCCGGAGTTCCCGACGTTCACTGCCGCGTCGGTTTGGATGAGGCCGCGGAGTTCCTGCGATTTCGCGCCCGGTTCGGGCGATGCAGAAATAGCCCGCGAAAGCCCCGAAACGATGCCGAGCGAAACGGTGTTCTTGAAAATACCGAGAGCGTTGCCGATCGCAATGACGCTCTGGCCAAGCTCCAATTTTGCGGCATCGCCGAGCTCAAGCGCCGGCAGATCCTTTTTGGATATCATCAACAGTGCGACATCGTTTATCGGATCGCGCGAGAGCACCTCGGCGGGGAATTTTTCGCCGTCATTCGTGATGACCGTATAGGTCGCGTTCAGCTCGGTGATCACGTGTTTGTTCGTCAGGATGAGCCCCGGCGCAACGCAGAAGCCAGAACCGCCGCCGACCGACACCATGCCGTCGGGGTCCACAAGAAAATCGGGGAGTTTCAGCGGCTTATGTTTCCCGCCATCTTTCTTTCTTCGATGCTGGCCGGGAAGGAAAGGATACAAGCCGTGTGGCAGCTCCTTTTCCACATCCTCGAGATGCTTCGATATCATGATCGAAACGACCGATGGCATCACCTTCTTGATGGTTTCGATAACGCGTTGTTCGTCGGCCATGCTCTCATTGTACCAGATTAAGAGCGGGCACGGCGTCGTTCCTTTCCAGGACAGCACGTTCTGTTTAAAAACAAAAAACCCGGCGCATGCCGGGTTTTTTGGACAAGCAGTCTTCTTTTACGGATTTGTCGATGTCGTCGACTGCGGACGCTGAAGCGCAGCTTTCAGATCAACTCGAGCTTTCTCTGCGGCTGCCTTGAAGTCATCCATTGCTTTTTGGACGGCGGCGCGTCTCGTTGCGGCAAGTTGTGTAACCTGCGTCCCGATCTTATCCAGTGCCTGGCGATCCGCCCGCAGTTTGTCCTGCGCCGCCTTCAACGACGCGCGGAGCGTATCCCGAGTAGTCGCGGGGTTAGCGCCCGCGGTGCAGTCGGCCTTCGCTTTGTCCAATGCGGCGGTCACCGATGTTTTGAACGCGGCGATGGCGGCATCAACTTGCGATTTGCGCGATGCGAGCGCGGCGTCAAGGCCGGAGCGAAAATCGGCAA
>JBEEJO010000069.1:0-3338 GCA_041169145.1 Candidatus Parcubacteria bacterium
GGGATCGTACGCGAACGCGGCGGGACGATTTCGGTTGCGTTGCGGAAAGCGACGGGAGTAAGCAAAGCGGTTGATGAAGTACTGAAGCTGTGCCGCGAGAGCGGTGCGCGCACGGTGATCACCAACTTTCTGCCCGTTGAAGGCCAGCGCGAAGAATACGAACGCGCTCTTGAAAAGATCGAAGCGTTGGACGATGCTGTGCCGCTCTATTTCGATGTTGCGCCTTTTGAGATCAATGTGCGACCCGTGTACCGATTCCTGCCGGATTGGGCGCAGACGGGCAGTATGGACGATATGGCGGCTCACATGGATGACGAGTGGCTCAGGCCGCGTCTGCTGAAAGATTTTCCCGAACTAGACCCCGAAAAATTCCATGTCGCTCGCGCCCGGCACAATGAGACCGTTGTCGGCTATTCGCTCCGCGACATCATGGAACTGTATGGCATCAAACAGCCGGCAGAAGCGCTTTATAAACTGATGCAGACCACGAAACTCCGTGCGCTTATCTCGTATCGGAACATCGACCAGCAGGCCATCGCACGCGCGCTCTGCCATCCCCGGTCGCTCATCGCGTCTAAAGGCGTAAGTTTCATCGGACACGGATCGGAAAAAGCTCGGCGTCCCGACGAGCACGCCGCTGCATTCCCGTTATTCGTGGATACCGTGACGAAAAACGAGCTTATGCCGCTCGGCGCGGCCATCCGAAAGATAACAACGGTCCCGGCGACGTTCTTCGGTCTTGGGGGACGGAGGAATATTGCCGAGGGAGCGGCCGCCGACCTCGTGCTTTTCTCATACGCCGAAAGACAAATGGCCATTAAGGCGGTCATCGTGAACGGACGTATTGCGGCACATAACGGAGTGCTCACCGGAGTGTGCGCGGGAACGCCGATCCGACGGCAGGGAAAGCCATGATGCGCGCGAAAGCTTCCAAGGTCGGTCATCGGCCTGACTATTTCTTTTTGGTCTTGGTCTGCGTGCTGACCGTTATGGGGCTTGTTATTTTGGCAAGCGCATCATCGTATCTTGGACAAAGCAAGTTCAACGACAGTTACTATTACCTGAAACACCAGCTCACGAACGGACTGTTGCCGGGCATGCTTGGGTTCGCCATTGCTACATTCTTCCACTATCAACGGTACCGCAAGTTCGCGCTCTTCATTCTGCTCGCGAACTTGTGCTTGCTCGTGCTGGTCTTCATCCCATCCTTCGGCGTTGCGGCGGGCGGAGCGAACCGCTGGGTGAGCATCGGCCCTGTCAGTTTCCAACCGGCTGAATTCCTGAAGGTCAGTTACATTCTCTATCTCGCCGCATGGCTTGCGTCGCCGCGCATGAATCGGACGCGCGACCTTATGAGCGGGCTTGTGCCGTTCATCGTGATATCCGGCGTGGTCGCCGCTCTGCTTCTCGCTCAGCCGGCAACGAGCATCGTGGTCATACTGCTTGGCGCGGGAACGGTGATGTATATCCTTTCCGGCGCGCCGTGGAAGCATATTGCTGTTCTCATGGGCGTCGGTTGCGCGGC
The DNA here is from genome assembly GCA_041169145.1 of Candidatus Parcubacteria bacterium. Classification (GTDB taxonomy): domain Bacteria; phylum Patescibacteriota; class Minisyncoccia; order UBA6257; family 2-01-FULL-56-20; genus DATJQA01. The sequence goes on from JBEEJO010000069.1 coordinate 1,526, forward strand.
GATCGCATTCATCCTCCTCCTTTCGGCGACCGGCATCATCTCAAAATACCGCTGGCAGCGCATTCAAACGTTTCTGAATCCAACCCAAGATACGCAGGGTGCCGCGTATCAGATCAATCAAGCGGTCACGACCATCGGCTCCGGACAATTCGCGGGCATCGGGTACGGACAGTCAACGGCAAAGGTCAACCGGCTTCCGGCGCCGATCGACGACTCTATTTTCGCTATCGCGGCACAGGAGCTTGGATTCGCGGGGGCATCGGCTATTGTGGCGCTTTTTGCGCTTCTCGTGTACCGACTTCTGTGGCTTGCGGGGCGTGTCCGCGACCCGTTCGGCGCGACCGCGCTCACGGGCTTCGCTATCATCATCGCCTTGCAATCCATCGTGAATATGGGAGCCATTTCGGGACTCATTCCGCTCACAGGCATTCCGTTGCCGTTTATAAGTTACGGCGGCACGGCACTCGCGGTCTTTCTGACGATGAGCGGCATCGCGGTCAATATTTCACGGTATACGTAAGAGATTACCGCGATGATACGCATTTGCGCGATCATCGTTCTTGCTTTCAACTAGCTCATGAGAAAATCCTATATTGTGAACAGTGCTATAACGCGGAAGTAGCGTAAAATAAGATCTATGGCCAATTCGGAGTATGACATTCGCATCGTGCTGACCGGCGGCGGAAGCGGGGGACACATCTATCCGTTGCTTGCGGTCTTGCAAGAGATCAGGGAACAGCTCAAAGAGCGCAGCGCCTCGGCCGAGTTCGTATACCTCGGGCCAAAAGACTCGTACTCGGCGGTGTTACAGTCCGCAGACGTGAAGTTCCGCGCCATTGCCGGGCCGAAGCTCCGACGATATGCGTCATTCCAGAATCTCTTGGATATTCCGAAATTCTTTATCGCGCTTTTTCAGGCATGGTGGCTCTTGCTCCTCCTTATGCCTGATGCCGTATTTTCGAAGGGCGGGCCGGGTGCGTTGCCCGTGGTCATTCTTGCGTGGTTCTATCGGATACCGGTCGTGGTTCATGAATCCGATATCATGCCCGGACTGACGAACTTGCTTTCCCGGCCGTTCGCGGCGCGCGTATGCGTCGCTTTTGAACAAGCTGCGCCGTATTTCGGCAAGAAAGGCGTCGTGACCGGCAATCCCATACGCACCGCGTTGCGCGCTCCGCAGGTGAGCAAGGAAACCGGCAAGAAAGAACTCGGATTCTCTCCCACCGAGCCCCTTATCGTCGTACTCGGCGGTTCGCAAGGTTCGCAACGCATCAACGAGTTCATTGCATTGAACCTCAAGGCGCTCATCGGCATCACGCAAGTGCTTCATCAGTGCGGGATGGCGAACCATTCCTATATGGAAAAATTGACCAGGGCTGCCCTTGCCGAATCATCCGCGGTGACCAAGGCAACGCGCTACCGCCTCGTGCCGTATCTGGAAGATCGCGAACTTTCGCTTGCGCTTGCTGCGGCGGATGTTATTGTTGCGCGTTCCGGAAGCGGAACGATCGCCGAAGTGGCGCTCTATGGCAAACCAACCATTCTCATCCCGCTTACGGAATCCGCGAACGATCACCAGCGGGCGAATGCGTACGAATTCGCGAAGAAAGGCGCCGTCATCGTGATAGAGGAGACGAACCTCCAGTTCGGTATTTTCGCCGGGCAACTGAAGACCATCCTGCAGAGCGCTGAGCTTGCTGACCGTACCGGAACGGCGATGAAACAGCTTGCGCATCCGGATGCTGCGCGCGCAGTTGCGACGGAAGTGTTGAAATTCGCCCTATCCGACATTTCATAGTATTTCCAAGCTTCA
>JBEEJO010000070.1:0-3312 GCA_041169145.1 Candidatus Parcubacteria bacterium
GGTGTTCGCGCCATTCTCCTTGGATACGCATATCGACCATATGACCGTGCGGCGTGCATGCGAAGAAGCGTTTTCCGATCCTATCTGGTGGATCGACATTCCGTATCGCTCCGTGGACGATGCGTTCGGTGCTGATACCGATCGGTACATCTGCGCGATCTATTCGGGCCATGAGGCGGAAAAACGCGCTCTGGTGGAGCGATATCGTTCCCAGGTCAATGCGCTTTTTCCGGGCGGCCGAGTGCCCGAGACTCCGGATTGTTTTGTGATACCTCCGGCGCATCCATTGCTCCATGATGATGCTCAGCGCGCGGACGTTACCGTCGTACTCCCTGCATATAATGAGTCAGCGAACATCGGCAATGCGCTTCGTTCGCTCGCGGACCAGCAGGAGGTCGGATTCCGCATTACGAAGATCCTCGTCATATCGGACGGTTCAACGGACGGAACGGCGGATATCGCGCGCGGCGTCGGCGACCATCGCATCGCGGTGCGCGAACATACGGAACGCAGGGGAAAGGCCATGCGGCTGAATGAAGCGCATGCAGAAACAGATATGGATATCATCGTTACGATGGATGCCGATACGATATTGGCGCACGATCGAGCACTTGCTGAACTCATCACACCCTTCCGTTATGAGCCATCCATCGGGCTTATTGGCGGGCACGGGGAGCCGGTTCCCGCAAGAACATTTACCGAGGAAGCCGTGAACGTCGGACACTATGCCCGTGAACCGTTGCGCGGCAATAACGTTTTTTCTGCAGACGGAAAGCTCATGGCCTATCGCAGTGAGCTTGCCCGACGCGTCCATTTTCCCGAAGGGACGATCGGCGTTGATCATTACCTCTATTTTGCTTGTCGAAAAGAAGGAATGGATTATCGCTATGCTCCGCGCGCGAAAGCATTCTTCCGTTCTCCTGCGACGCTTCGCGATGCTGTCAGGCAGAACATTCGATTCAGCGCAGTGCCGGCGCGAATGGAAAAATATTTTGGTCAGGATGCGACCGAGCGGGAATACCATGTCCCGCTTACGAGACGCCTTGCCGCGAAATATGGGCAGGCCGTTCGCCACCCGCTCGCTACCGCGTATGCGTTCCTCATCTATACCTATTGCAACATGCGGGGCCGTTTGAAAGAACGCGCGTTGACCAGCATGTGGGATATTGCGGTAACCACGAAGCAAGCGCTTCCCCACTATGAGTAATACGCTGAAAAATGTCGTTGCACTAACGTTCATCGTGCTGTTCGCATGCACGATGTATGCCATGACGCTCCGCGGCTTGCCGGGGAATCCGACTCCCGCAACGGCAGAGTCGCTTGAGGGAGAAACGAACCCCTTTGAACTTTCGCCGGAGCGCGGACGCTTCGCGCACGTTATGGCGCTCGGCGATACGGGCAAGTATGAGCTGTCGCAACAGCTTGCGGATTTCGCTTATCCCGACGTCGGATATTACAACGGAAAATTCTATGGATTTTTTGCGCCGGGCATCGCGTATATGGCGCTCCCATTCTACGAAGCAGGGAAATCGTACGGAATGTCGCAGGTGTTTACCTTCGGATTCGTTTCCGTGATGAGCGTTCTGGCGCTCGTTTTTCTCTACCTCATCGGCCGTGAGGTGCTCGGTCTGCCCGTATGGGCGGCGATGCTCGCGTGCATTATCTTTGCCTTTGGTTCAACGGCATGGAGCTATGCGATAACGCTCTATCAGCACCATGTGACGACGTTCTTCGCACTCTCCGCGTTCTATGCCGCGTGGCGGTTCAAGGGCGGGGGACGGTGGAGCGGTTTGTGGGGGCTTTTGGTTTGGGCGTGGTATGCGCTCGCCATTACGATCGATTATCCCAACGCATTTTTGCTCCTGCCGGTAATGGTGTATTTCTTGCTGGTATCGTTGCATACGGAAAACACCGCGCGCGGTTTTCGGTTATCGCTCCGGCCGGCGGCGCTTGTGACGATGGCCGCATTCATCGTAATAACCGGCGTTCATCTTGCGTTCAATGCGACGCATTTCGGCGGGTGGCAACAGGTTGCCGGCGGCCTTACGAGTTACCGGTCCATATTGGAGCAAGGCCTTCTGGGCCATGCGAATCCGGAAACGGCGATCGCGGCCCGCACGACAAAGCAGGATGTCGTACAATTTTTCCACGAAGAGAATTTTCCCGAAGGAATCTCGGTGCTCTTTTTCTCGTCGGATCGCGGATTGTTCTTCTATGGGCCGATATTCATCCTTGCGATCTTCGGTGCATGGCAGCTTGCGCGGCGGAAGGGGAATCTGGAAGTATGGTCGCTCATCGGGCTTGTTCTTGCGAATATCTTCCTCTATGCAAGCTGGGGCGACCCGTGGGGCGGCTGGGCCTACGGCACGCGGTACATGACGCTTACCATGAGCATACTTTCGCTTTTTGTTGTCGCATGGCTCGCCGCGGAACCACAGAGGATCTGGAAGAACATTCTTGCACTCACCTTATTCATGTATTCGTCCGCGATCGCGCTCCTTGGTGCGCTTACGACGAACGCCATCCCGCCGCATTCGGAGGCGATAGGATTGAGTACAGGCTGGAATTTCATGCGGAACTGGACGTTTTTTAAGAATGGCCAAAGCGGGAGCTTTTTCTATCGTTCGTTCGTGGCGGAGCACATGCCGCTCGCGGATTATTTCGTTCTGATCTACGCCGCGGTCGTGTGCGTCGCGTTCACGCTTTTATTCATTGTGCCGCTTTTTGAACATCGCCATGAAGATTAGTATCACTATTCCCAAAAAGCTGACGGAAGCAATCGGCCGGTTCTTCGGCCGTCAGAAGGGCGAATTCCTCATCGGGCGCATTGCTTTGCTTTCCGCTGCATTCGCGACGGGGTATCTCTATATCCGCGGTGAGATCGTGGCGTACGGCGATGCGGAATCGCATCTGAACATCGCGAAGCGCGTGGTGGACAGCTTGACGCCCGGAGCGGCGCAGCTCGGCGGTATTTGGCTTCCGTTGCCGCATCTTCTCCTCATGCCGTTCGTATATTTTGACACGCTGTGGCGCACCGGCCTTGCGGGTTCATTGGTATCCGGCACGGCCTATGTCGTGACGGCTATATTCATCTATCGCCTGATATTCCTCCTCACGGAACATCGGCTTGCTGCCGTTGCGGGTACGTTCGTATTTTTATGGAACCCCAATATGCTCTATCTCCAGGGAACGCCCATGACCGAGCTCCCGCTTATCGTGTTCTTCACGCTCTCGTCATACTATCTCGTTCGGTTCCTTCGGGGCGAACAGATCGTGCATCTTGTCGGTGCGGCGTTTTTCGGTTTCTGCGCG
>JBEEJO010000071.1:0-3259 GCA_041169145.1 Candidatus Parcubacteria bacterium
GGGAGATACTGACGCTCCGATATGTGGATGATCTGGATCCGAAGGATATTGCCGTTATCCTCGACATTACGCCGAATAATGTGTCCGTTCGGTTGAACCGGGCGATGCACGAGCTGAAGAAACTTATGGACCCCCATGCATAATTTTTTGGAAAAACTACAGCACACGCGGCATGCCGTACGATTCGCGCCGGAGCGGAAGAAGGCCGTGCGCGATTATCTCGTTCGCATGACCGCCGCGGACGTGGTCTTGCGCGCGCCGCGAAAAGACTATCGGACGCTCGGTTCGTTCTTCGCGCGCCCGATGCCGGTCTTGGCCGGCATTATGGGGCTTGTGCTTGTGGGCGGCAGCACATCGTTTGCCGCGCAGAGCGCGCTTCCCGGAGAACTTCTCTATCCGGTGAAAGTCGGCGTGACGGAAAAGATCGTTGAAGCGGTGCAATTCTCGCCCGATGCGCAAGCGGAATATGCTGCAGAGCTCGCAGAGCGGCGCCTTGATGAGGCCGCTGAACTCACTCTCCGAGGCGACCTAACCAGTACTGCTGAGGAGGAACTTGCCGAGCGGTTCACCGAACACGCGTCTCGCGCTCGTACCGCGCTTACGGCCGTACGTGCGGAGAGCGCCGAACGAGCCGACCACATCGCCGCCGTATTTGAAGATGCTCTCCGTACTCGCGAACATGCTTTCGGCAATGATACGGAAGACGAATTGGCTGCTGCCAAAGCGCCGCGTTCCGTATCGGATATCGGAACGTCTCCGGGAATAGTTTCCCCGGCGCCGGCGCTTATGGCTGCTCCCGCGGCGCCCGCATCGGATACCGTGAGCTCGTCTGCGGAATCGGCGACATCTTCGGCAACAGCGCCATCTGCCGATGGGCCATCATTCAGAGCGCAGAAGAATTCGGGGCAGGGTAATGTGGGCGAACGTAGTAAGCGTGTGTTGAGGACGAAAGTTCGCGATTCGTTGCGCGAGATTCAGGCTTTCCGAAAGGGGCAAGATGTTCCGGTGTTGCGACCGCGTTCGCAGGATGGCGGTAACAAGCCGAGCGGACAAGTGGGACCGGAATGGGTTCAGCACGAGGTTTTGCCTGAGCCGGAGATCCAAGGCAGACAGGGAGGGGGAGAAACAAGTCCGAACGGGAGCCGGATCCAGGGCGAAGTGGAGGCAGACCGCGAAAACGATTGACCATCGCGCGGCGGGAAATTGAACTGAGAGCCAGCGGCGCGTATAATCGTGGAGAACATGTGGCGAGCTACTGTAAGATTTTTTGATCGGCTGGAAGACAAGATACGGGGACGGTTGAGCCGTTATCCCATCATGTACGGCATTGTCGGCGGCGTTGGTGTCGTGGTCTTTTGGCGCGGTGTGTGGCACACGACGGATCTTGTGTACGAAACATTTTGGATGAACGAACCGTTTCGTTTCGTGTATCTCGCCGATGGTCCGCTCTCGTTCATCGTTGGGATAACGTTACTCTTGAGTACCGGACTTTTTGTTTCGTCCTTCATCGGCCAGCGGATATTGATGTCCGGACTGAGGGGCGAGAAAAAACTTTCCGAGAAAACGGAAACTGAAGTTCGCGCGGAGGAAACCGAGCTCCAGAAGGTCGAACGGCAGTTGAGACAGCTTGAAACCGAAGTGAAAGAGCTCGATAGCCATATCCATCCGAAATCATGAAAAAGGCCATCCTTATTTTTATCGTGGTTGTGACCGTTCTCTCTATGATCGCGCCGCTGTTCTTCCGCGGGCGATATTGAGCTTGCGCGTGCGTGCAGCTCCGATTACACTCATTGCGTTGGGCCCATAGCTCCGACGCGAGGTCGGGGTCCCGACCGCAGAGCGCGTCGGGATAAAGCTGGCCCGCCGAAGTTTTTCGTGAAAAAATGTAGGCGGGTGAATGTCACGCAGATTCGCCTCTCACCCTTGGGCCTGTAGTAAAGTGGTATTACGCCACATTCGCATTGTGGAGGCGGGGGTTCGATTCCCCCCAGGTCCACTGGCCCAAGGGTGAGAGATGGAATAGAGAGTCCGACCTGTGGTGAGCGAGATCGAACCGTTCTCCCTGGGTCCGCAAAATAAAAATCAACCATCTGAAATGATGGTTGTTCGTCCGTAAAAAGTACGAATGCCCGGCAAGTCGCGCTTGTGGCGCGAGCCTGCCGGGCGATGGAGGCGGGCATTAGTGGATGCCGCCCTGGTTTGGATCCTCCGCTGGCGGGAGTCCGGGGCCGTTGGGGTCCTCGGGTGGGCCGAGTAGTTGGCCATTCGGATTTTCCGGGAGGCTTGCCGCGCCAGCCGGTTCTAGCGACAAGATGGAAACGTTCCCATCGGGACCGGTGGTTTGGACCGCCGGCGGCGAGTTCCCGCCAACCCTGATGCCCGTAACGCCGGGCCAGTGAAGCTGGGCGGGTACGGGGCCGTAGGCCTGTCCAGTCGAGAGGTTCTTCGCCGACACACGAACATCCGCATAACGATATTGGTTGTTCGTGGGGGCATACCCGTAGCTGTTCCAGCGCGATTGGACATGGACGGTGTCGTCAGTGATCTGACCGGGGGCCAGGTTGTAGGTATACGGATCGTGATGCCCTCCGACAAGAACGACTTCCCAACGAGCCTGCCGATCGGTGTTCGTCAGGGCGATGTCATACGCCTCCGTAGCGATGAAATCACCGACGGCGCCGCAGCCGGCGAGCGAGAGTGAAGCGCACGCGAGCGCGATGACCGCGAGCACTCGAAACAACTTGGTCATCTCAATCTCCTTCTCCTCTGAAGAGGAATTGTCGGCGTCCCACGGAAAGGGACGTTACCGCTTCACATTATAGCGTATTTATATGAATTAGTCAATATGTACCACCTTCGGCAATACGGGCGGGATTATCCACATAAAATAGGCCGAAAATGCTATAATGGGAGCACGCCTAAAAGGTCGGTTTTTCACGGTTTTTACCGTGAAAGGTTAGGAAAATCAAAGAAAATTCAATCACACTATGGTAGTACAAACATGGGCGGATGTCGTTGCGACATCGCTTCAATCCGTATGGTTTGGGGTCATTGCGTTCATTCCGAACCTCATCGGAGCTCTCGTGGTCTTTACGATAGGCCTCGCGGCCGCGGCAAGTCTGGCGGCTATTGTTGAGCGGGTCTTTGACCTCCTTCGGTTGGATTCCATGCTCCGTCGGTTGGGCTTGCATCCGTATTTTGAGCGGGCCGGGCTTCATCTGCACGCCTCGCGATTTTTGGGGCAGGTAGTGAACTGGTT
>JBEEJO010000072.1:0-3089 GCA_041169145.1 Candidatus Parcubacteria bacterium
GCTAAGCACGATACCGAAAAAGCTCCACGCGCAGTTCGCTCGCGTCATAAAAACAGACCCATTTCCCGTCGTTCCCACGGCATACCTTTTGTCCGAGGCGAAGCTCAAAGGCGTCTCCCGCGGCGGTGCGATGTTCTCGCCGAAACATCCCAATTTCATCGTGAATCATCGCCGCGCCAAAGCTGCGGACGTCAAAGCGCTCATTAAGCTCGCTCAAATTGCCGTCAAAAGGAAGTTCGGCATTCGCATAGAACCCGAAGTGATAGAAGTGTAAAAACTGAACAGCCGCAGGTTCTGTGTCCTGCGGCCATTGCCGTCTCGAGCCAATGGAGGGGTGATAAGTGAGCGTGACTCGGCTGGTTACTGAACGGCCGGTGGTTGCGGCGTACGCGTCGGTCGCAGGAAGTCGTCCGGGACTTGCGCGATCACGCACTTGCTCTCGCCGCACATGTCGCCGGGGCCGTCGAACGCACCGAGCCAGAGACCGTTGGCCTCTTTGGCGAAGGCGTAGTGGATGACGTCGCTTCTCCCGTCGTACTCCTTGGTGAAGTGGAGGTGCCTCTCGCTGAAGCTGATGTTGGTGATTTCGGATTCGCCGAAGTGGTCGTTCATCCTGCCGTGCCAGTTGCCGCCACGGTCAGGGTCGGGTCCGAACGCACCGACATACATGAAGTAGCACGCGCTTGTCCGAATGACAGCCCGTGCATCCCCCTCGCTGTAGTCGAGGTCGAGACCGGTGAGTTTCTGAAAGAACACGCCCTGAATGAGATACATCGCATCCCTCCTTGAAGCGGTTCCCGCTGAAATTGAAGCTAACACAGGCCAAGAACTGAGTAAAGTATTTGCAGAACTCTTCGGCCTCACCCGCGAAATGGTTTTCTTTTTAGGAAGCTCGCGAAAACATTTCGGCCTCACCAGCGAAGGACTTTTCTACTTGCGAAGCTATCGGAGCCATGAACTTCATCAGTGAGGGACTTTTTCCGCGCGTAACCATAAGCGAAGTCAGCATAGAAATATATGAGCGAGGCGAAGTTCTTTTGACGCATGAACGAAGTGGTCGGAAAACTCCGCAGGAGGAAACGGGAACCACTTCGTTCATTCAAAAGAACGAGCAAAGCGAATTATATTTCCGCTGACGAAGCGGGTTACGCACGGAAATATGTCCGGAACAAAGTTATGCACAGGGAAAATCAAATTCCACAAACTCCATTTGCTATACTATATGCATCAGTAACGGAGCGCTGATGTCGTTTTAAAAATATTTTTTCCGAGCGCGGTTCTATCGTACGGAACAGCGCGAAGATGAAGAAGGCTTCGGACTGGGGTGGTCGGCAACCCAGCTAATCAAAATCGTCCCATACTACAATGGCGAAGAAGAAAGCAGCGAAGAAGAAGAAGCGGGCCTAATGCCCAAAGATCGCTCCGGTTATCCCCCGGGGCGATTTTTTTATTCTCACGCACCGGGATATCCCCGAACAAAGACCCTTCCGTTGCTTGCAATAGACGCCTCGCGCCCCTCTTGGTACGATAAAGCTATGAAAATAACCACAAAAACAACGGAATTGGATCTCACGCCAAGTCTGAAAACCTATATAGACAAGAAGCTTGGCGCTCTCGCAAAGTTCATCAAACGATTTGACGAGACCGGACAGGCTGAGCTTTGGATAGAAGTTGCGCGGACGACCCGCCACCATCGCCACGGAGATGTTTTTATGGCTGAGGCGGACCTCCGGTTGCCGAAAAAGATCTTGCGCGCGGAAGAAGAGAGCGACGACGTTCGCACGGCGATCGATCTGCTCCAGCGAAAGCTGCATCTTGAGATTGAAAAGTACAAGACACAATTTTCGTCCGCGCAGACGAAGAAAGCGCGAGCGGCCGCGCGGCCGGGGAAATAACTTTGCGTTCGGCACGGTTTGATACTAGGATGAAGGCTGCGCGCCCCGTCGTGGGCGCGGCGTTATGTTGAATACCATTACACAACTTTTCAAGGGCGATCCGCTCAAAAACTTCCGCGAGCGAGTTGCGGAGGTGAACGCCGCCGAGCCGGATATCCAAAAGCTTTCGGACGACGATCTGAAAGTCGAAAGCGCGTCGCTTCGGGAACGTATTCAGAAAGAAGGCGTCTCCGACGAGTTCACGGTCCGCGCATTCGCGCTTGCGCGTGAAGCGGCATACCGCACGCTTGGCCAGCGACCATACGACGAACAGCTCTTGGGCGGTTTGGTGCTCCAATCGGGCGCCATTGCGGAGATGATGACCGGCGAGGGAAAAACCCTTGCGGGCGTTGCCCCCGCATATGCAAATGCGCTTGTCGGAAAAGGCGTGCACGTGGTGACGGTGAACGAATACCTTGCCCGTCGCGACGCCGTCTGGATGGGCCAGGTCTATCGCGCGCTCGGGTTGAGTGTCGCGTGTCTCGTGCCGAACGGCGCATTTCTCTACGACCCGTCCTATATCCCGAAGCCGGCGGGAGAGGATGATGCGAGCGAGCCGAAGCTTTTGGATAAGGAACGCGACACAACGGGCAGTTTCCTTGTGCAACAGGAATATCTCCGTCCCGTCCCGCGGCGGGAGGCGTATCTCGCGGACATCACCTATGGCACGAACCATGAGTTCGGCTTTGACTATCTCCGCGACAATCTTTCGTATAGCCTGGAACAGCAAGTCCAGCGTGAATACTATTTTGCCATCATCGACGAGGTGGACTCCATTCTGATCGACGAGGCGCGTACGCCGCTCATCATCGCCGCGCCGGATTCACAATCCAGCGAGTTCTATAAGACCTTCACGCGCGTCGTCGCGAACCTGCGGAAAGACGAGGACTACGACATGGATGAAAAAAAGCGTACGGTGTCCATCCTCGTGCCGGGCATAGAAAAGGTGGAGCACATGCTCGGGCTCAAGAATATCTACGCGCCGGAGAATCTTCGCCTCGTGCATTATTTGGAGGAATCTCTCCGCGCAAAAGCGCTCTTCACGCGCGACAAGGATTATGTCGTGAAGAACGGCGAAGTCATCATCGTGGACGAATTCACCGGGCGCTTGCTCCACGGCAGGCGGTATCAGGGCGGATTGCATCAGGCGATAGA
>JBEEJO010000073.1:0-3058 GCA_041169145.1 Candidatus Parcubacteria bacterium
GCCCGCCTGAGCGGCATCCGCCGGGTCTTTATATTCGCCGAATCGGGCGACTTTCACCCCAAAATCTGCCGTCTGCGCCAGATCGATCGCCCGCTCGGTTGCCTCGATGCCGGCTTCGTCGCTGTCAAAACCGATGACAAGCTGGTCCGTGACCCGCCGGAGCGTGCGGAGATGGTCTGTTGTGAGCGCCGTGCCGGACGATGCGGCGACGTTCTTCACGCCGGCCTGGTAACTCATTAAGAGGTCCATCTGGCCCTCAACAAGGAACGCCACGCTCGCCTCGCGGATGTGCGACTTCGTAATATGGAAGCCGTAGAGTAATTTTGACTTATTGAACACCGGCGTTTCCGGCGAATTGACATACTTCCCCATCTCGCCGGTATCGAACTGCGGCATAATGCGGCCGCTGAACCCGACGGGTTTTCCGAAGTGGTCGTGAATGGGGAACATGATGCGTCCGCGGAAACGGTCGAAGCGCGGGCCGCGCTCGGTCTGGATGGCGAGCCCCGCGCGCACGATATCCTCGGGGCTGAACTTCATTTTCAACAGATGCACGACGAGCGCTTCCTGCTGGTTCGGCGCAAAGCCAAGCTCGAACTCGGCGATGGTCTCCTGCTTCATCCCCCGCTCGGCGAGATACTTCTGCGCGAACTGAGAACGGCTGAGCTCCTCGCGGAAGTAGTTCTTTGCCGCGGCATTAATGTCATGCAACAGTCCCGCGAACTTATATTCGGCGGGGTTCAGCCGGCGAAGTTCAACGCCAGCTTTTTCCGCCAGAATGCGCAGCGCCTCGCCGAACTCGATGTTCTCATGGCGCATCAGGAACGCGAAAACGTCGCCGCCGATATTACAGCCGAAGCAGTGCCACGTCTGCCGTTCCGGCGACACGATGAACGATGGGGTCTTCTCGCGATGGAACGGGCAGAGACCTTTGAAGTTCTTCCCCGCAGGGGTGAGCTGCACGTACTCGCGGATGAACTGCGCAACATCCAGCTTTTCCTTTATCTGTTCGGTGGTCGTTCCGGGCACGTCTGTATCCTACTCGCGGATGGTGTTGAGTATCAAGTGCCCAGGGCGAAATATGGTGCGTAATATACCGATAAGATCCGTATTTCGATACGCCCTCGGCCTATTGGCGAGCGCTCACGTCCCCGCTACAATAGAAGGAATGGCTCATATCCTTTCCGTTGATGGCCTCACCGTCCGGTTTGACGATCACGCGGTTTTGAAGAACCTTTCCTTTGACCTTGATGCCGGCGAGAGTTTGGCCATTATCGGCCCGAATGGGTCGGGTAAAACCGTTCTGCTTAAAACGCTCATGGGTCTCGTAAAACCAACGCACGGCGGAGTGCATTGGGATACGAATGCCCACATCGGCTACGTGCCGCAGAAGATAGATGCCGACCGGCACCTGCCGGTGAACCTGCACAACCTTCTTGAGGCAAAAGCCGATGTCTTGCGCCTTCAGAAAAACGACGTAAGCGAAGCGGTGAAAGCTGTCGGCATCACGCCGGATGTTCTAAGAACGCCTATCGGCCACCTGTCCGGCGGTCAGTTCCAGAAAGCGCTCATCGCCTTCGCCCTCCTCGGCAAACCGAATGTTATCTTGTTCGACGAACCGACCGCGTCACTTGACGAACTCTCCGAAGAACACATCTACGACCTTATCCATACCCTGCAAGACAAACACGGCATCACGGTGATCCTTGTATCGCACGACCTTTCCGTCGTCTATCAGCATGCCACGAAGGTCTTATGCCTCAATAAGGAAAGTATCTGTTTCGGTCCTCCTGAGACCATCACGCCGGATGTTTTAAAGAAGCTCTACGGCGACCTCCACAAATACGTGCATCATATCGTGCACGGCAAGCAGTAATACCATGCTCTCTCCCGAAACATATCCATTCATTCTTGCGGTGTTCGTTGCGACCGCAACCGGTCTTATGGGCGGATTCGCACTTATGAAACGCATGACGCTTGCGGGCGACACGATGTCACATATCGCGCTCCCGGGGCTCGGCCTGGCTTTTCTTTGGAACGCAAATCCGATCGTTGGCGCGGCGGCGGCGCTCGGTATCGGTGCGGTTATCATCTGGAAAATAGAATCTCATGCCGATCTTTCGACCGAAACGTCGGTTGGGGTCATCTTCGCCGCTTCCATCGCCATCGGCGCATTGGTCACGCCATCAGAAGATATCATCGAGGCGCTTTTTGGCGGCAGCGGCGGCGTATCTTTCGCGACGCTCGTGACGTATATTGCCCTATCGCTCGCGGTCGTATTTTTCGTCATGAGATTCCGCAATCGGTTGGTGCTTTCGCTCTTCAACGCCGATCTCGCATCGGCAAGCGGCGTGAATGTGAGCCGTACGAACTTATTCTACTTGCTGACGTTCGCGCTTACCCTCGTCCTGGGGTTGCGCTTCTTGGGGACGCTTCTCGTTGGCGCGCTTGTCATCGTCCCCGCCGCTATCTCGCGTCAGTTGACCCACACGCTCGACCGATTCCTGTGGACCTCCGCTGCTGCGAGCGTATTTTCGGTCCTCCTTGGCTACGGTATCGCGGATCTTTGGGACCTAGATCCTGAGCACGTCGGACCGGCAGTGGTCGCCGTCGGCGCAGGCCTTTTTGTGATCAGCCTTCTTAAAAAGAAACGCTAAGAATCTTGCGCGCGCCCGCGTTCACGGATAGGATGTGAGTATTCTGCGGGATTAGTACAGTGGCAGTACGGTTGCTTCCCAAGCAACAGACGCGAGTTCGATTCTCGTATCCCGCTCAGATCAACGCGAGTTCCCTACCTCTCCATGAGGCCTTTCTGGATTGCCACGGAAGGGTTCCGGTGGTGCCGCTAATTCGCCACCACCTTCCCGCCGTCCCACCGGAAATGCGAAGAGAAAATATATACGCTTGCGCTCTTGCGCTCGTCGGCAAGCTACTGCTCGTAACTTTGTCCGCGGAGATACAATCTGCCCTCGAGGATATCGTGCTCAGCGACCGGTACGAGCGTCTCGTCGCGGAAATCCGCATATCCCATACCGTAGAGCGTTTGCACGCCTCGCTG